>NZ_JBEZNQ010000161.1:0-6374 GCF_040653315.1 Streptomyces sp. NPDC047981
GAGGTGCCCCGAACATCGAGGGCCTGGGCAAGCTCCGCTACGTCGTCGAGCCAACCTTCGCTCTCCTCCACCAGTTCAAACGCCTCGCCGTCCGCCGGGAACGTCACACCGAACTCCACGACGCTTTCGTTTCCCTCGCCTGCAGCCTCATCTGCTGGCGACGCCTCAAGAAGCATCGATCATGATCGTGTTACGAGCTCTGAACAGGTGCCGTCGGGTGATTGCGACGGCAACATCCCTACCCGGACAACTGCCCTGACGCGCAGTCGTCCTAGGCGGATTGCCCCTACGTTGTCGCCAACGTGAGGTCACGAAGAAGTGGGGATGCGAGATGGCCCGTGACAAGGACGGCCGAATTCTGAAGCGGTCACGAGCATCACAGGAGACGCTGCAGAAGCGACATAACTACCATATACTTCCGGACCCCCAGACTCAGGAGGATGTCGTTGAGATCCTTGAGCGTCTTGCCTTGGGGATTCAATTTACGCTCATTCCGAAACCGCGGAATGAGCTAGAAGAGGAGTTTTGGTCGGGCTTGAAGAGTAAGCAACTCGACCGCGTACTGAAGACGTTTCCATACCTCAAAGAAGCTTTGGATGTGTTCTTTGCGAATGAGTATTCTGACGATTTCAGTGTGCGGAAGTCGTACATCATGCAAATGGCGCGCTTCGTCTGGGACGACAGGACGGCCGGGGCAGAGCAGATGGAGAAGCTCTATCCGGGGCATCGGTTTCTTATGGCAGTGGAGGAAGACCGCAGCCGCAACGTGCCCTATTCGGGGGGCGCGGCGGCGCTTTGGTCAAAATTGACAGAGCAGGAGTCGGATGCCTTGGTGCGGTCTTCTCCTCAGGTGCACGCTTGGACCGTCGGCTTGCGGGCGTTTCAGATGTCCGGAGCTCTGGCCGATCAGGCAGCCTTGGAGAATCACGTGTTGAACTGCAATGTGAGCGACATCGTGATCCTCTCCTCCGACGCGCATATCATGAATGCTGTGAGCAAGTGGGGGAGAGACGTCGCCGCGATTGTAGGCATGTGCGTTACGGACTTGGAGGGTTTTTACGATGAATACGAGAGACTCGAGGAGGGTATCCAGAACAATCTGAGAGGAGCACACGAATTCATCGATGAATGTGTGCGGAGGATGCACGTCGAGCCTTCTGGTGAGGGTGCCGAAGAGTGGGACTACTTCGAGAAGGACAGGGCGAACGGAACCTTGGTCACGGGGGAGTTCGCCGCGTACTGGGAATCGCTGAACGGCCAGCACAATGGTGTCCTTGAGTTGTCAGACCGTGAGGTCCTGATGTCGAACTCGCCCCAGATCAAGGAGTGGGTGGAGCATAAGAAGGTGTGGGATCTCGTATTGAGAGCCTCGAATGCGTTCCAGGATAAGGAGGCGCTCCTTCGGCTCATCGCGGCGGCCACAGTTTCAGACCTCGAGCGCATGAGGGAAATTCCCGAGCTGGTGACCGCCCTGGGGGAGATGGCGATGATGCTGGAGGGGATCTATCAGTGCGAGACCGACCCTCGCATCTTCAGTGAGAATCTCGAGACGGCGGCCGAGGATAGCTTCCGCTTTTGGGCGTGGTTGCTGACGGAACCTCGCATTGCAGCGCCCGTCATCCGGCAGGACGCCAAGGACCGGAAGCCGTACAACGGCGGGTTCGGCACATTTTGGGACAAGCTTACGTACGACCAACGCTCGGCCCTGGTTGAGGTTCCCGAGACGTACTCCTGGGCCGTGGGGAAGTCGGCTTGGGCCGTGTCGAACGGCTTTGAGGACAAGAAGGCGCTATTCGAGCACCTCGCGGCGGCGCCCGTGGAGGACACGGTGCTGCTGGAGCACAATCAGGCAACACTGCTCCTGATGGGTGACGATGCCATCCATCTCATCCAATGCATCTCCGGCTGCCGGACGGACCCGGCCGCGTTCTACCGGGAGTTCCAGCACTATGACGCTGCACTCCAGGCGCGTCTTCGTACGTGCCCTGTCATCCACAACGCCATCGATGAGATGTCCAGTCTCGACATCGACTGAGGGAACCCACGGCCAACAGGCAGTTCTGTCGACGAGGAGACGGCGGCCTCGGCGACGGAGAGCGGCTGGGGCATCACCGGGCGAACTACGGCAGAAGGCCTCCTCTCGGACCGGCTCTTCCACCTGCACCCGCGAGCCGGCGACGTGGACGTTGCTGCCTCGTCACGCCTGTCGCCCAGACGGGCATCTGCCGAACTGAGTGAGCCTCTTTCATCCTGGATTCGGCGCGGTTTCTCAAGCGCTTCTGACCTGCGGCGATGCTCTTGATCTTCACTCTCGGAGCCCGAGGATGAAAGAGGTTCAGTGAGCTTCTTCAGAACGGCCACGATCGGGTGACGGCCTGATCCACGGAGGCCGAGCGCGACCGCAGATCAGAGACGGATCAACTCCACAGAGCCGTTCACCCTCTGGAGTGGCCGCTGAAGAGGTTCACTGCCCCATTGGGCACCCGCCTCTGCCCTTCCGCCTGCCCCGCAACCCGCCGCCCTCTCTCCGCCCCCTTCTACCCTCACCCCAAGGTCGACCGGGCTCCCTCTCCCCCCACACAACCGAGGGGACCAGCCGGCCGGACGCCGGTCCGTCTGCTGCAGTCCTCCAACCCGGGCGAGAGCGGATGAACACAGGGCGCTGGTGGGGGGAGCGGCGGTAGATGCGGACTTCCCCCACCCAGCCCGACGACGGCACGGACAGGGCCCCAGCGATGTCCTGAGCATGTTCTGGCTGCCGGTCATCCATCCTCTGGATCCTTCGTCTCCGGTGAGATCCGCTCATCCGAGCACGTGGCTTCCCCGCTGTGGAATTGCGAATTGCGACGCCGTTGTCCATCCGCACACCGCAGAGATTCAACCGAAGGGTTGGATCAGAGTCGACACTCGGACGACGAAATTCGCCGCCCCCTCCAGGAAGCCTTGTATCCGCCGTCGCCATGAGCGGCGGCACGCGAAGCAAGGAGGATTCTCGAATGTCCGGTAACTTCAGCAGGCGCCGTCTTCTCGCCACCAGCGCGGGACTCGCTCTCGGCGCAACCGCCGCGGTATCAGCATCCGCTGGGTCGGCGGCCGCGCAGTCCGAAGGGCGGGGCCAGGGACAGGGCGCCTCCGGCGGAAGGGTCCGTGAGGAGACGCGGTCGCTGGAGGAGCTGTACGCGGCGGCGGTCGCCGAGGGCGGCAAGCTCGTCCTCTACCAGGGCGGGGACGTGGACAGTCAGGCGGCCGGGGTGCGCAACGCTTGGGCCTCCGCGTTCCCGGATGTGGAGCTGACCGTCGTCGTGGACTACAGCAAGTACCACGACGTCCGCGTCGACCACCAGCTCGAGACCGGCACCCTCGCCGCCGATGTCGTACAGCTCCAGACCCTGCAGGACTTCACCCGCTGGAAGAAGCAGGGCCACCTGCTGAACTACAAGCCCGCCGGGTTCTCCGAGGTGTACAACGGCTTCAAGGACCCGGACGGCGCCTGGACCTCGCTGATGGTCTTCGCGTTCAGTTTCCTCTACGACGTCCAGGGCGCCGGCACCAACGCGCCCCGGACCCCGCAGGATCTGGTCGACCCGCGCTGGAGGAACGCCATCGCGTCCGCCTACCCGCACGACGACGACGCGGTCCTGTACCTCTTCTCCCTCTACCAGCGGGCCCACGGCTGGGAGTGGGTGGAGGCGTTCGCCGCCCAGCAACCGCAGTTCGCCCGCGGCACGCACACCCCGAGCGCCGCGGTGCTCGACAAGCAGAAGGTCATCGGAGTCGGCGGCTCCGGCAACCCCGCGTCCACGTCGACCGTTCTGAAGTGGGTGGCCCCGGACAGGGCTCCGTTCATGGCCTGGGGACAGCGGGCCGCGATCCTCGGGCGTGCCGCCAACCCCGCTGCTGCCAAGCTGTACATGAACTGGCAGCTGTCCGAGGCACGCCAGATGACGTCCTTCAACGGCTGGTCGGTCCGCGAGGACGTCGTCCCGAACGCCGCCCTGAAGCCGGTGTGGCAGTTCGAGAACGCACACATCGACGGCTTCCCCCGGTTCATGGAGGACCGGGCCGGGATCGAACGGCTGAAGCAGACGTTCGCCCTGTACTTCGGCGAGGTCAAGGGGGACTCGTCCGCGGGCTGGCCGGGGCTCCGCCCGGGGCGGTGACCACCGGGGGCACAGGAACGGCCAGGTCTTTTACGGTGTCCACACGGGAACGGTTCTAGGATTCTGCCCTCGCGTCGAATCCCGGCCGTCTCCCTCAGGAAGCTCCGACTGTGCCCCCCAACCCCACTGCCTTCGTCCGGCACACGCCGTCGTGGGCGCGGTGTCTGCCCCACCTGGTGTTCCTGGTGGCGGCCGTCGGCACGCTGGTACGGCTGATCGGCATGAACAGCGGGCTGTGCTGGTCCGTTGCCCTGCTCACCACGCTCCTGGGCGTCACGTACGCCATCGGGTCGGCGCGGTGGGACCGGCTCGGGACCGTCGATCGGCTCGTGTGGCTCACGGTCCTTCTGGCGCTGTGGAGCTGGGCGACCCGGGTCGTTCCCGCTCCTCTGTCCACAGGGTACGCGTGGCTCGCCGTACCCCTGGCCCTGCTCGCCCTGCGACTGCCCGGCCGCGGGGCTCGGATCGCGGCGGTCTGCGCGGTGACGGCACTGCTGGTCGCTGCGCTGGTACGGGCGGGCGGGGGCGTGGACCCGGATCTCCTGGCTCCACCGCTCGCGGCCGTCGCGGCAACCGCCGTCCTCCACCGGACGCATGAGCGACTGGCACATGAGGCGGCACGACAGCAGCGCGAGGCGGGGCGTCTGGGCGAGAGGGCCCGCATCGCCCGGGATCTGCACGACACTCTGGCCCAGGAGCTGGCTGGCACGCTCATGTTGCTCCAGGCCGCGGAACGTGACTGGGACCGGCACCCCGATGCCGCCCGGCAACGGATGAGAGCCGTCGTGACGGCCCTCGACACCCACCTCGCCGAGACGCGCACCGTCATCGCCGACCTCACCCCGTCCGAACTGGAGCGGGACGGACTGGAGACGGCGCTGCGCGACCTGTGCGCGCACACCGGGCGGACTCTGGGCCCGGACGGCGCACCGCCCATCACGTTCAGCCGCGAGCACGAACCGTACCCCCTGCCCACCGACAGGGCGCTGGCGCTTCTCCGGGTCGCCCGCGGCCTCCTGGCCAACGCCTGTGAACACGCGCAGGCTTCGCACATCCAGGTCGTCCTCGCCTACGACCCGGACGCGACGGTGCGCGTCACGGTGCGCGACGACGGGCGAGGGTTCCGTCCCTTCGCGTCCTGTGTGGTGGACGGCGTTCGCGGCCACGGCCTCGCGGGCGCCGTGGAGCGTCTCCGCCCGCTGGGTGGTGCTCTCACGGTCGACAGCGCACCGGGACGTGGCACGCGCGCCGAAGCGTCGCTGCCCGTTGCGGTACTCACCCCGGTCTGTCCGGCATGAACGCCGCCGCGGCGACGCCGGTGCGCATCATGCTGGTGGACGACCACTCCCTCGTCCGAGCCGGGCTGCGGTCCCTCCTCGGCGGTGAGTCCGGGTTCGATGTCGTGGGCGACACCGGCGACGCGGCGGACGGCATCCGCATGGCCGAGCGTCTGCGGCCGGACGTCGTACTGATGGACCTCCGGCTCTCGGACACGGCGACCGGCGACGGTGTCGACGCGGCCCGCCGCCTGCTGGCCACAGTCCCGGGCACCCGAGTCGTGATGCTCACCAGCTACGGCGGCCAGCGGGACGTTCTGCGCGCCGTGCAGGCGGGCGCCAGCGGATACGTGCTCAAGGCGGGGCCTCCCGAGGAACTGTTCCGTGCCGTACGGGCGGCGGCGTCAGGTGCCATGGGAATGGCACCGGAGGCGACCCGGCACCTGGTTGGGTCCGTGGTGGGACCTGAACCGGTTCTGAGCGTTCGCGAGGTCGAGGTCGTACGGCTCCTCGCGCGTGGGCACAGCAACCGGCGCATCGCCGCCGAACTGTTCCTCTCCGAGGCGACCGTGAAGACCCACCTGATACGGATCTACCGGAAACTGGGCACAGACAACCGCGTGTCCACGGTCGGCGAAGCGGTCCGCCTGGGCCTGGTCGACGTCGGCTCCTTGCCTTGAGGGATGCGGACGACGGTGCCGTGGGCATCGCGTCATGGTGACAGCGGCGCAGGCCATGTGGTGTCCGCGCGCCGGTTCGGCAACCCTCGTGGGTATCCCGAGTCCGGGTCACTGAGCTCTTTCAGAGTGGCCACTGATCGAGTGACCCAGGCCGAGGCAGGGTGAGGACCGCAACGCACAGGGCTCCCGCGCCGTTGAGGGAGGTGTTCGAAGTCTCAACCCATCGGCACAGGAGCCCTGTTGGTTCCCTATCCTGC
>NZ_JBEZNQ010000162.1:0-6240 GCF_040653315.1 Streptomyces sp. NPDC047981
GCGGTCGCCTACCAGCACGTGCGGGAAGAGCCTCAGCCGCCGAGCAACTTCGACCCCGAGATCACGCCCAACATGGACGCCATCGTCCTGAAGGCACTGGTCAAGGACCCCGACTACCGCTACCAGTCCGCCGACGAGATGCGCGCCGACATCGAGGCCTGCCTCGACGGCCAGCCCGTCGCGGCGGGGCACGCCGACGACCGGGCGTGGGCGCACGGGGAAGACGCGGGGCAGACCATGGTTCTGCCACCGGTGCGCCTGGACGACGGCGGTCACCTGCCGCCGGCCGAGTCGCCGTCGGTGCCGCGTCACGCGGACGAGACCGGCCGGACCTCCATGCTGCGCCCGGTGAACCCGGACGACGGCGGCTACGGCTACGACCGGGTCCCGGACCGCGACCGCCGCGGGAAGTCCAGAGCGCCCCTGGTCCTCCTGGTGCTGGCGGGTGTCCTGGTCCTGGCCGGAGTGGCGGTGTTCGGCCGCTCGTTGTTCGGCACCTCGGCGGCGGCCCGGCAGGTGGTCGTGCCGCAGTTCGTCGGTGGGACGTGGGCGGAGGCCGAGGTCCTCGCGGCCGGTTCCGAGGTCACGGTGGAGCGGTCCGGCACCGAGCGGTGCGACCAGCCGAAGGGCGCGATCTGCAGGCAGGAGCCGGCGGCGGACGGCACGAGGACGATGGACGCCGGCGGGACGGTCGGCGTCTACGTCTCCGAGGGCGTTCCGACGGTCGAGGTCCCCGATGTCGTCGAGCAGTCGCGGGACCGCGCCGAGGAACAGCTCAGGAGCAAGGGCTTCAAGGTCGCCGTGCGGACCGAGGCGTCGGACCAGGAACCGGGCAGGGTGCTCAGCCAGGAGCCGAAGGGCGGCACACAGGCCGAGCGGGCGTCCGAGGTCACGATCACCGTGGCCAGGCAGGCGACATCGCGGCTGCCGGACGTCACCGGCCGCACCTACGACGCCGCGGTGGAGCGGCTGACCGAACTCGGGTTCACGAACATCTCCCGTCAGGACGTCGACTCCGACGAGCCGGTGGACACGGTCGTCGGCCAGCGGCCCGACGGTCTCACGGACCAGGCGAAGGACGTCCGGATCACGCTCGAGGTCTCCAGGGGGCCACAGCAGCGGACGGTGGTGGTCCCGGCCGGTCTCACGGGCATGCCGTTCGAGGCGGCCGAGCGGGAGCTGCGGTCCCTGGGCCTGAGCGTCGTGCGGCAGGGGCCCGCCGGCCCGGGCGCCGTCGTTGTCGAGACCGACCCGGCGGCGGGATCTACCGTCCTGCAGGGCGGCGTCGTCACCGTCTTCACCACGCGGGAGGAGCCGACCACCCCGCCCGACGACCCCTCGTCGGAGGAGTCCTCGCAGTGCGACCCGGACGCGCCCGACGCCCCCTGGAACGACCCGTGTACGCCGTAGGCGCCGGCCGCCTTCCCGTACGGGCGACAGAACCTGCCCCACCGGCGGGACGGAATCCTGACTCCCCGTCCGGAGGCTCCTTCACCCTTGCTGACAGCTGTGGGCCATGACTTCTTGGACGGGAACGTATGAATGCGTCACCGACATCTGGCGGAGCCGGAGCACCCGCGCGCGGACAGGGGTGGTTCACTCCGAAGAAGTGGCCTGTCCGCGCCCTCCCGCCGGCCGGCGAAGGCGCCGACGCACCCGGATCCGATGACGCCCCGAGCGCTGCCGTGCCCGGCCAGGTGAGCGGGGGCTTCGGCGTCCCGTCCGACGCGGAACTCGTCAGGCGCACGCTGGCGGAGATAGCCCCGGTCGCCGACCGGGTCACGGGCTATTTCTACGCTCTGCTGTTCATCCGGAACCCCGACCTCAGAGGGCAGTTCCCAGTCGCCATGGATGTGCAGCGTGACCGCCTCGTCAAGGCGCTGCTGAAAACCGCCGAACTGATGGAGAGTCCGGATGAACTCGCCGACCACCTCCGGTCCCTCGGCCGCGGGCATCGCAAGTACGGCACGCTTCCCGAGCACTACCCGGCCGTCGGCGAGGCCCTGATCGGCGCCCTGGCGCACTATGCCCACGACACCTGGGACGAGGCGAGCGAAGCCGCGTGGACCCGTGCCTACGGGACCATGTCGACGGTCATGATCGAAGCCGCCGCGGAGAACGCGCGGAAGGCGCCGCCCTGGTGGCAGGCCGAAGTGGTGACACATGTCATGAGGGCCTCGGACATCGCCGAGATCACACTCCGCACCGATCGGCCCTACGGCTTCCTTCCGGGCCAGTACGCGAGTGTCGAGACCCCTTGGTGGCCCCGGATCTGGCGGCAGTACTCCTTCGCGGCACTGCCGGGCGGCGACGGCCTGCTCACCTTCCATGTGAGGGCCGTGCCGACGGGATGGGTGTCCAACGCCCTGGTCCACCGGGCCCGCCCCGGAAGCGTGCTCCGGCTCGGGCCTCCGGAGGGGTCCATGGTCGTCGATCACCGCACGGACAGCGGGATCGTCTGCCTGGGGGGCGGGACCGGGATAGCCCCTGTCAAGGCCATCGTGGAAGACGTGGTCGAGCGCGACGTCGGCCGCCCGGTCGAGGTCTTCTACGTGGCCCGGAGCGACGCCGGTCTCTATGCGATGGACCCGCTGTTGCGTCTCAGACAGCGGTATCCCCGGCTCCATGTGCGGGCTGTCGTGGGTGACGAGTTCCGGGTCGCTGATTTCCTCCGCGAGCACGGTCCGTGGCACGGGTACGACGCGTACGTCTCGGGGCCGGTCGGCATGGTGCGTACAGGCGTCGAGGTGCTGGAAAGCCTGGGCGTATCTCCACGGCACCTGATGTACGACCCGCTGGAGACCCTCCTGCCGCCGCAGCCGGCCCCCTGAGACGCGCCGCGGATCAGACGGACACGGTGGAGGCGCCGACGGGCGCAGGGCGAGGGGCGGGCAGGAACGCCACGGCCAGGAACGTGGCCGCCGCGCCGAGTGTCGCGAGCCACGGCAGGGCACTGGCGACGCCGGCGGCCTGGGCTTCGTGCAGGCCGTCGCCGATACCGCCGGTGAAGGCGGTCTTGTACAGGGTGTCGGCGACCGCCAGGGCGACGGATCCCCCGATCTGCCGGAAGAACGTGACATTGGAGCTCGCCGTGCCGAGGTCCGCCGGGGCGACGTGCGACTGGGCGACGATCGTCAGGCCCGAGAGCATGGGGCCGACGCCGAGCCCGATGAGGACCATCCAGAGGGACAGCGCCGGCAGCGAGGTGCCGAGATCGAGCCGGGCGAACAGGAGGGAACCCGCCGCGGCCAGGACCGCGCTGCCGAGCAGCCACAGCTTGTAGCGGTCCGACCTGCCGATGACGGCGCCGACGAACAGGCTGCCGACGACCATGGCGATCATGAGCGGGTAGAGCAGGAGGCCACTGGAGACGGCGCTGTGTCCGAGTGCTTCCTGGAAGAAGCGCGGCAGGAACACCACCGACGCGAACAGGCAGAACGCCGAGAAGAAGGAGGCGATGTTGGCCAGGGTGTAGGACGGGTCGCGGAACAGGTGTATCGGCATGATCGGCTGGTCGACCCGGTTCTCGATCATGACGAACGGGACGACGAGAGCTCCGGCGAACAGAAGAGGGCCGAGGACGGACACGTCGGTCCAGGAGTTGCCGTCCGTGCCCTTCATGGTCAGGCCGATCAGGAGCGCACTGACCCCTACCGTCAGTACGCCGATGCCCGCGTAGTCGGGGCGTCCGGCGTGGGCGACGCCTCCACCGCCGGGCAGGTACCGCCAGACGATGGCGAGAATGATCGCTCCGAGGGGCAGATTCACCAGGAACACCCAGTGCCAGCTGGCCTGATCGGTGAACAGGCCCCCCAGGAAGGGGCCGACCAGGTAGCTCAGAGCCATGATGCCGCCGAGCGCGCCCTGCGCCTGACCGCGCCGCTCAGCGGGCACGGTGTCCGCCACCATCGCCAGGGACAGGGGCAGCAGCGCGCCGGCGCCCAGGCCTTGGAGGGCCCGGAAGGCGATGAGCTGGCCCATGTCCTGGGACATGGCGCACAGGGCGCTTCCGGCGAGGAACACCACGAGGCCCGTTATCAGCAGGGGCTTGCGTCCGTAGATGTCGGAGAGGCGGCCGTAGAGGGGGACGGTGACGGTGGAGGTGAGCAGATAGGCCGTCACCGTCCAGGTGTAGAGGCTGGATCCGCCCAGATCTTCCGTGATGCGCGGCAGGGCCGTGCCGACGATGGTCTGGTCCAGCATCGCGAGGAACATACCGCCGAGAACGGCGATCAGGAGCAGTCCGCTGCGGGACCGTGGCGCTGTAGTCATATGTCGAACTTTACATGTCAGCTTTGACATGTCAGTCCAGGGGTATGCTTCTCGCATGTCTCTCCGGATCGCTCTGCTCGGCACGCTCGCCTTCCACGGCCCCGCATCCGGCTACGAACTGGCCAAACGCTTCGATGCGTCGATGAACCTCGTGTGGCAGGCCAAGCACAGTCAGATCTATCCGGAGCTGTCCAAGCTGGTGCAGACCGGCGCCGCCACGGTGGAGGCGGCGGGGGACGGACGCGGGCGCAAGATCTACACCGTCACGGAGGAGGGCCGGAACGAGATCGTCCAGTGGGTCACGAACGACGACATGCACCGCAGGATCCGCAGCGAGACCGCGCTGCGCGGATTCCTCGTCACCCTGCTTCCCCCGGACGAGGCGGCGGACGTGATGCGGGCCGAAGCCGAGTACCACGCCAATCGACTCGCCGAACTCGAGGTCCACCAGGCGGCTGTGGCGGCCAAAACCGCGCCCGACGACACCCCGCTCTTCGGCACCTACGCGCTCGACCTCGGGCTTCGTATCACCCGCGTACTGAGCCAATGGGCAGCCGGCACGGCGGAGGATCTCGAACGGCGCCGCACCACCTGATCGCCCGCGTTCGGGACCTCCTCGGCTCCGCGTTCCGCGTGCTCACGGAGGAGGGCGGCCCCCTGGCCCCAGAATTTGCGCCCCCCCACGGGGCCATCTTCACCGGGGCCAGGGGCCCTACGAAGCCAGGGGGGCAGCGGTTCACGGGGGAATGACCGAGCTGCCAGCCCCTGGCTCGCTCGCCCAGGCTAGGTGGTACGGCACGCGGCGCGGGGAAGCGTAAGCGCGGCCGAAAGGGCGCGATCCGGTTGCCGAAGGTGCAGCCACGCGACACTCTCCCGCCTGGTGTTCCGGGGAGGGTCTTCCTTGCCGTACGGGGCTTCTGGTCGAGCTGCCGACTGACGCATCGGTCGGCAAGATGCGGTCGAACCGTGGACACGGCTGGGGCTCCCGGGCTACGTTCCCGGCGTCCGACAACCATGCCGAGGCCGTGAGCGCCGCCGCCACGCCTCGCCAGCGCCGGACCTCTCCGCGGTACCGGGACGGCCTCGTCCGCGAAGGAGCCTCCATGAGCGTTCGTCCACGACCGGGCCATGTCCCCGTAGGCGCGTCGATTACCGCTGTGCCACGGTGGTGCTGGGCAGGAAGAGTGTCCGCCTCACCGAACACCTCCCGGACGAGCGCGGCCTGATCGCCGTCACCGGAGCCGGCCGGAGCACGGCGCTCACGCACCTGCCGGAGGCCCGGCCGAGGCGGCGGTCGTGATCACGGACGTGCGGGAGGGAACGTGCGGTGGCGCAGCGGGCGCAAAGGGGCGTGGTCTCGGCAGGAACGAGCCGCAGGCGTGCGAACCCGCTGGTGATCACGTTGGTCCACGGCCAGTGGCGGGCGAGGCGGAGGATGCGGCAGCGGCCGGTCGTCACAAGCTGGGCGGCGGAGCACAGTCGCAGGCGTTTGGGCTCCCACCGCCGGGCAGGGCCGGTCAGGGCGAGCATCGGCATCCAGTGGTGAGACATCGAGCCTTGGATGGTTGATCATGGTTGTCGGGAACGCGTCTCGTGCGGTGCTCATCAGCAACCGCCGGACCACAAGCCTGTCGACCCATGGGATTGCTGAACTCATCTCCGAGCTCGTCCCAACCGCGCCTTGGAGCGAGTGGGGCTCGCGCTGGCCGGCCGGGCCGGCGCTCGTCTGGCGGCCCGGCCGGGCTTCGGTGTGGGAAGGATGACCTTGCCACGCAGGTCATGGCATGGTCCGATCCGCGGTTCAGCACTCCGCGGGTGCCGCGCGTGGACGACTTCGCGATCCGCCGCGGCCAGACCTACTCCACCGTCTTGAGGGACCTGTCCCCGAGTGGTGGACACCTCTGAGCCCGGTCCCGGTAGGGGCCGGGTAGGAGGCATCTTTTATGGTGATGAAGGTCTACTCGCCCG
>NZ_JBEZNQ010000163.1:0-5791 GCF_040653315.1 Streptomyces sp. NPDC047981
GAGCCCAGCTCGTACCGGCCGCCGAGGCGACGCGGCTCTTCCATAACTGATCCAGCCCTCTCCGTCTGTCCCGACCGCACCCGTGTGTGGTCCGGCGGTGTGCTGTTCGCGCAAAGGCTACCGGCCACGGGAAGGGGATCCGCCCGAGGCCGCCACCTGATACCTGACCGGTACCTGGCCGGTGCCAGGCCGCAAGGTCAGCTCCTGCTCTTCAGAACCGCCTTCATCACGGCCTTTGCGATCGGGGCGGCGAGACCGCCACCGGAGATGTCCTGCCGGTCCGTGCCCGCGGAGTCCTCGACGATGACGGCGACCGCGACCGGGGAGCCCTGATCGGTCTTGGCGTAGGAGATGAACCAGGCGTAGGGCCGCTTGGCGTTCTTCTCGCCGTGCTGGGCCGTACCGGTCTTGCCGCCGACCTTCACGCCGGGCATGTCCAGGTCGGCCTTGCTGCCGGTGCCCTTGGAGACGACGTTCTCCATCATCTGCTGGAGCTTCTGCGCGGTCTCCGCCGAGACCGGGCGGCTCATCTCCTCCGGCTCGTTCTGCTTGATGACGTCGACGTTCGGGGACTCCAGCTTGTCGATCATGTACGGCTTCATCAGCTTGCCGTCGTTGGCGATCGCGGCCGTGACCATGGCCATCTGGAGCGGGGACGTCGCGGTGTTGAACTGGCCGATGGAGGACAGCGCGTTACCGGGGCGGTCGGCCTTCTTGTCGTAGACCGAGGCGGCCGAGCGGACCGGGGTGAACTGCTCGGCGTTGAAACCGAACTTCTCGGCCATCTCGTTCATCTTGTCGACGCCGACCTCGTCGCCGAGCTTCGCGAAGACCGAGTTGCAGGAGACCCGCATGGCCTCGTTCAGGCTGGCGTTCTCACACCCGGAGGCGTGGTTCTTCATCGGGACGCGGGTCGTCGGCAGGTTGTACGGCTCCGGCGTGTCCGTCGACGCGTTGATGTCCGTGACCTTGCCGTTCTCCAGCGCCGCCGCGGCCGTCACGACCTTGAAGACGGAGCCGGGCGGGTAGATCTCACGGATCGCGCGGTTCAGCTTCGGCTTGTCCGGGTTCTCCTCCAGGGCGACCCAGGCCTTCTCGTCCTTCGCGGAGTAGCCGGCGAAGGTCGACGGGTCGTACGAGGGGGTGGAGGCGAGCGCGAGGATCTTGCCGGTCTTCGGCTCGATCGCGACGACGGCTCCCGTCTTGTTGCCGAGGCCCTCGAAGGCGGCCTTCTGGGCGGCGCCGTTCAGCGTCGTGACGACGTTGCCGCCCTTCTTCTTGTCACCCGTGAACATCGACATGGTGCGGTCGAAGAACAGCCGGTCGTCGTTGCCGGTGAGGATGCCGTCCTCGATCTTCTCGATCTGGTTGGCGTCGTAGGCCTGCGAGGCGTAGCCGGTCACCGGCGCCCACATCGGGCCGTCGGTGTAGGTGCGCTTGAAGCGGTAGTACGGGTCCTCGGAGTCGACCGAGCCGGTGATCGGCTTGCCGTCCACGATGATGTTGCCGCGCTCGTTGGCGTACCGCTCGATCTGCACGCGCTTGTTGTCCGTGTGTGCGTTCAGCTCGTCGGCACGGACGTACTGCAGCCAGTTGTCCCGGATCAGCAGGGCGAGGACCAGCAGGCCGCAGAAGATCGCGACCCGGCGCAGGGGCTTGTTCACGGACGGACCACCTGGGTCATCTCGGCGTCGGGGGACGGTGCGGGGGCGGGCGCCGGGCGGCGCGCGGTGTCGCTGATCCGGATCAGGATGCCGATCAGGGCCCAGTTCGCGATCACGGAGGAACCGCCGTACGCGAGGAACGGCATCGTCATACCGGTCAGCGGGATGAGCCCCATCACACCGCCGGCGACGACGAAGATCTGCAGCGCGAACGCGCCGGACAGGCCCATCGCCAGCAGCTTGCCGAACGGGTCGCGGGCCGCGAGGGCGGTGCGGACACCGCGCTCGATGATCAGGCCGTACAGCAGCAGGAAGGCCATCACGCCGGTCAGACCGAGCTCCTCGCCGACGGTGGCGAAGATGAAGTCGGAGTTGGCGGCGAAGCCGATCAGGTCGGAGTTGCCCTGGCCGAGCCCGGTACCGAGGATGCCGCCGGAGCCGAAGGACATCAGCACCTCGGTCATCTGGTCACAGGCCGGGACGTCCTTGGCACAGGCGAAGGGGTCGGCCCAGGCGTCCACACGCGCCTGCACGTGTCCGGCGAACGAGGCCACACCGACCGCGCCGGCGACGGACATCAGCAGACCCATGACGATCCAGCTGGTCCGCTCCGTCGCCACGTACAGCATGATCACGAACATGCCGAAGAACAGCAGCGACGTACCGAGGTCGTTCTCGAAGATCAGGATGAGGAGGCTGACCGCCCAGATCGTCAGGATCGGGCCGAGGTCACGGCCTCGGGGCAGGTAGAGGCCCATGAAGCGGCGGCTGGCCAGAGCCAGCGCGTCGCGTTTCACCATGAGATAGCCGGAGAAGAACACCGCCAGCACGATCTTGGCGAACTCACCGGGCTGGATGGAGAAACCGCCGACCCGGATCCAGATCTTGGCGCCGAAGACGTCCGCGCCGAGGCCGGGGACGAGCGGAAGCAGCAGCAGCACGAGCGCGGCGACCATCGAGATGTACGTGTAGCGCTGCAGGACACGGTGGTCCTTCAGGAGCAGCAGCACGCCCACGAACATGGCGATGGCGATCGCCGAGTACAGCATCTGGTTCGGGGCGTCCGGGCTGAACGTCTTGTACCGGGCGATGATGCGCGGCGACTGGTCGAGGCGCCAGATCAGCACCAGGCCCATGCCGTTCAGCAGCGTCGCGAGCGGCAGCAGCAGCGGGTCCGCGTACGGGGCGAACTTGCGCACGACGAGATGCGCGACGGTCGCGAGCAGGCCGAGGCCGAGGCCGTAGCCGAGCATGCCGGACGGCACCTCGCCGTCGATCGCCAGACCGACGTTGAGGTACGCGAAGACCGGGATGGCGACGGCGAACGCGAGCAGAGCCAGCTCGGTGTTCCGGCGGCTCGGCGCCTCGATCGCGCCGATGGTGGTCGTGTTGGTGACAACGCTCATGGTGGTGAAAGGCCCCCTACGGGTGCTTACTGCTTGCCGCAGTTCGAGGCCAGCTTCTGCTCGTCCGGCGTCAGCGTGGGGCCCGGGGAGGGAGCGGCGGTGGTGGGCTTGGAGTCGGGGGTCGAACCGTCGGCGGGCGGCTTGCTCGCCTGGTCGGCGGCCTTCTCGGCGGCCTCGCGGCGCTGCTCGGTCTTCTTGCAGGCCGAGGCCTGCGCGGCGAGCTCCGCGATCTTCGTCTGGGCCTTGCCGAGGCTGCCGCCCGCGATGGTCTCCTCGACCTGCTTGCGCTGGTACTCCGGCAGGTACTTGAGTTCGATCTCGGGGTGGTCCTTCTCCACGTCCGAGAGCGAGACCCACGCCAGGTCCTGGCTGATGCCCTGGTAGAGCGCGACGTGCTGGTCCTTGGAGCCGACGTAGTACTGCGTCTGCGTCCAGCGCCAGCCGCCGTACAGACCACCGCCGACGACGGCGAGCGCGAGGCCCAGGAAGAAGATCCGCTTCAGCCACTTCAGGCCGGTCCGCGGCTTCTCGAACTTCTCGAAGTCCTCGTCGGTGTACGTCCCGAACGAGCCCTGCGGCGGCATCCCGCCGTAGCCGTGGTCGTCGCCGCTGCCGGGCGGGCCGAAGCCCTGGGGCGGCTGCCCGCCGGGGGGCTGCTGGTGCGGCGCCGTGCGGCCCAGGCCGGAGGCCCGGCCGGCCGGGGTCTGCATCGCCCCGCCGTCGGCCTGCTGCACCTGGTTCTCGGCGACCGCGCCGACGATGACCGGGGTGTCGCTGAGCTGACCGGCGAGGGTGTCACCGCCGTCGACGTCGAGGACGTCGGCGACGATCACGGTGATGTTGTCGGGGCCACCACCGCGCAGCGCGAGCTGGATCAGCTCCTGCACGGTCTCCTGCGGGCCCTGGTAGCTGGCGAGGGTGTCCTCCATCGTCTGGTGGGAGACGACTCCGGACAGCCCGTCGGAGCAGATCAGATAGCGGTCGCCGGCCCGGACCTCACGGATCGACAGATCGGGCTCGACATGGTCACCGCTGCCGAGCGCGCGCATCAGGAGCGAGCGCTGGGGGTGGGTCGTGGCCTCTTCCTCGGTGATCCGGCCCTCGTCGACGAGCCGCTGCACCCACGTGTGGTCCTGGGTGATCTGCGTGAGCACCCCGTCCCGCAGCAGGTACGCGCGCGAGTCGCCGACGTGCACGAGACCGAGGCGCTGACCCGTCCACAGCAGGGCGGTGAGCGTGGTGCCCATGCCCTCCAGCTGGGGGTCCTCCTCGACCATCATCCGCAGCTGGTCGTTGGCGCGCTGCACCGCGGCGCCGAGCGACGTGAGGATGTCGGAGCTCGGGACGTCGTCGTCGAGCGTGACCAGCGTCGAGATCACCTCGGACGAGGCGACCTCACCGGCGGCCTGGCCGCCCATGCCGTCGGCGATGGCGAGCAGCCGCGGACCGGCGTAGCCGGAGTCCTCGTTGCCCTCGCGGATCATGCCCTTGTGCGACCCGGCGGCGAACCGCAGTGACAGGCTCATGCGCACCTGCCCTGACGACGTCGCCTCGGGGTACAGCCGGTCTCGAGCCACACTGCCCACCCTCCGGTCGGGAGCCCGTGTCGGTACGCGGCACGGACCCGACGGTCCGCCGCGCGGCCCGCAGTGGGGACCGCCCCGGCCCGCTCGCTCCGCTCGCACTCATACATGACGTAGCACTACTTCCGCAGCTCGATGACGGTCTTGCCGATGCGGATCGGCGCGCCCAGCGGAATCGGCGTGGCGGTCGTGAGCCGGTTCCGGTCGAGATAGGTGCCGTTGGTGGACCCGAGATCCTCGACGATCCACTGGCCGTCCCGGTCCGGGTAGATCCTGGCGTGCCTGCTGGAGGCGTAGTCGTCGTCCAGCACGATCGTCGAGTCGTGGGCGCGGCCGAGCGTGATGGTCTGGCCCTGCAGGGCGACCGTCGTGCCGGTCAGCGTCCCCTCGGAGACGACGAGTTTGGTCGGGGCGCCGCGGCGCTGACGGCCGCCGCCCCCGCTCTGCTGGCCACGCTGCTGCGGCGGCTGGGCCGCCTGCCGCGCGTTCTGCTGCGGACGGGCGTCCTGGCGGCGCGAACCGCGCTGCGTGACACGCGTGCCGAACAGGTCGCTGCGAATGACCTGGACGGCCACGATCACGAACAGCCACAGAACGGCCAGGAAACCCAGCCGCATGACCGTCAGGGTCAGCTCTGACATTGCCCCCGCTTCACCCTTCGGCTTGCCGGTAAACGATGGTGGTGCTGCCCACGACGATCCGCGAGCCGTCGCGGAGCGTAGCGCGGGTGGTGTGCTGCCCGTCCACCACGATGCCGTTGGTGGATCCGAGATCCTGGATCGTCGAGGGCGTTCCGGTCCGGATCTCGCAGTGCCGGCGGGAGACGCCGGGATCGTCGATCCTCACGTCCGCGTCGGTGCTGCGGCCAAGGACCAGAGTCGGGCGGGAGATCTGATGGCGGGTGCCGTTGATCTCGATCCACCGGCGCACCTGGGCGCCGGAGGCGGGCATGGGGCCGGGGCCACCGGCCGTGGGACGGCCGGCGGGCGCCTGACCGGGTGCGTGGCCCGGAGCGTGACCGGGGCGCTGGCCGCCGGCCGCGCCCGGCGGCGGGGCCGCGGGCATCGGCGGAGCGCCGACCGGGGGTAGCCGTTGCCGCCGGGGGGGTGACCGCCCTGCGCGTAGCCGCCCTGCGGGG
>NZ_JBEZNQ010000164.1:0-5482 GCF_040653315.1 Streptomyces sp. NPDC047981
CTGCGCGATCGTCTCGATCGACAAGAAGTACCCGAAGCACGCGCAGATGGTCATGGTCGTGCCCGCGCCCTCCACCTCGAAGCCCGCGTCCGCGATCATGTCCAGGTCCGCCTTGCCGGCCTGGCCCTCGCTCGTCAGGTAGTCGCCGAGGAAGATCGAGTTCGCGATGTTCAGCGCGAGCGGCTGCATCGAGCGCAGGTGCACCTCGCGCCCGCCCGCGATCCGGACCTCGACGTCCGGGCAGACGAACCGGACCATCGCCAGGATCCGCAGGCAGCGCTGCGGGGTGAGGTTCCACTCCTTCGCCAGCGGAGTGCCCTCGAAGGGGATCAGGAAGTTGACCGGCACCGAGTCCGAGTCGAGCTCCCGCAGCGCGTAGACGACGTCGACCAGGTCCTCGTCGCTCTCGCCCATGCCCGCGATCAGCCCGGAGCAGGCCGACAGACCGGCGGCGTGCGCCTTCTGCACGGTGTCCACCCGGTCCGCGTAGGTGTGGGTGGTCGTGATCTCCCCGTACGTCCCCTCGGACGTGTTCAGGTTGTGGTTGTAGGCGTCGGCGCCCGCCTCGCGCAGCCGCTCCGCCTGACCGTCCGAGAGCAGTCCGAGGCAGGCGCAGACCTCGACGCCCTCGTTCTGCTCCTTGATGGCCTCGATCGTCTTGCCGACCCGCTCCACGTCCCGGTCCGTCGGCCCGCGGCCGCTCGCCACCAGGCAGACCCGCTTCGCGCCGCCCGCGACACCGGCGGCCGCCGCCTGCGAGGCCTCGTCCGGCTTCAGCCAGCTGTACTTGAGGATCCCGGCCGTCGAGCCGAGCCGCTGCGAACAGTACGAGCAGTCCTCGGGGCACAGCCCCGACTTCAGATTGACGAGGTAGTTCAGCTTCACGCGACGCCCGAACCACTGGCGGCGCACCTTGCCCGCCGCGGCCACCACATCGAGCAGTTCGTCGTCGGAGGTCGCCAGCACGGCGAGCGCTTCTTCACGGCTCGGCAGCTCGCGCCGCAGCCCCTTGTCCACCAGCGTGTTCAGCAGGTCCATAAGGGCTGATCCTTGCTTACGGCACACCCCGCGGCCAAGGAGGATCTGAACAAACGCGCAAGTTTGACGTGTGTGGATGACCACACCCTGTCCCTGGCCCCGGCCGGTTAGGGTCTGTGCGCTGCCTACAAAAGGATCTGGCCCATGCACCGGGACGAGGACACCCGCCGGACCCCGTTCGACTGGACCGACGCGGAGGCGCGCCGTCGCGCGGAGGCGGGGCTCGTCCGCACGCTGCGGCCCCGGTCCGCCGACGCGGAGCCGCTCGATCTGGCGAGCAACGACTACCTCGGACTGACCCGCCGCCCGGAGGTGACCGAGGCCGCGGCCGCGGCCGCCCGGCGCTGGGGCGCGGGGTCCACCGGCTCGCGTCTGGTCACCGGGACCACGCGGCTGCACGCCCGGCTGGAGAGCGAACTCGCCGCGTTCTGCGGCTTCGAGGCGGCCCTCGTCTTCTCCTCCGGCTACACCGCCAACCTCGCCGCGCTCACCGCGCTGAGCGGCCGTGACGCGCTGATCGTCTCCGACGCGGGCAACCACGCCTCGATCGTGGACGGCTGCCGGCTCTCGCGCGCCGAGACGGCCGTGGTCCCGCACGCCGAGCCCGAGGCGGTACGCAAGACCCTCCAGGCCCACCCGGACCGCCGGGCGCTCGTGGTCTCCGACTCCGTGTTCTCGGTCGACGGCGACCGGGCCCCGCTGCCGGAGCTGGCCGAGGCCTGCCGGGCGCACGGCGCCGGGCTCGTCGTGGACGACGCCCACGGCCTCGGTGTGCTCGGCGACGGCGGCCGGGGCGCCCTGCACGCCGCCGGGCTCGCGGGCGACCCCGACGTGGTCGCCACCCTCACCCTCTCCAAGTCCCTCGGCAGTCAGGGGGGAGCGGTCCTCGGGCCGGCCCGGGTGATCGAGCACCTGGTCAACGCGGCCCGGACGTTCATCTTCGACACCGGTCTCGCCCCGGCGGCCGTCGGCGCGGCCCTGAGCAGCCTGCGGTTGATCCGGGACGAACCCGGTCTCGCCGAGCGGGCCAGGACCGTCGCCGGCACGCTGCACCGGCTGCTCACCGAAGCCGGTCTGACCGCCGTGCGCCCGGACGCGGCCGTGGTCTCCGTCCGCGCGCCCTCGCCGGAGGCGGCGCTGCGGTGGGCCGCCGACTGCCGCGAGCAGGGGCTCGCCGTCGGCTGCTTCCGGCCACCGTCCGTCCCGGACGGCATCTCGCGGCTGCGGCTCACGGCCCGCGCGGATCTGACGGACGCCCAGATCGAGCAGGCCGTCGCCACGATCCTGCGGACGGCACCGGAGGCCTCCCACTGACGGGACCCAAATACGGTCTCTCGTCGCAGAGTTCACCGCTTCGAGCGACAAATATGCACATATCTTGGTGGATCGCCGGGCGGGGCGGGGCGATCGGTGGCAGTCTGACGCGCAGTGCAAACCGGGCCGGGCCCGGTGGGAAAGGGACAGCGTCGCCATGGCAGACCACCAGGAAGCAACCGTCACTCTGCCGAGCGATCCCGCCTCGGTGTCCGCCGCCCGGAGATATGTCGCCGACGTCCTGAGCGGGTGGGGGCTCGCGGGCGGCAGCGACACCGCCGACACGGTCCGGCTGATCGTCTCGGAGCTGGCCACCAACGCCGTCCAGCACACCTTCGGCCAGTCGCCCACCTTCACGGTCGACGTCCGTCTGGAGCGTGAGGAGCAGCTCCACATCGGCGTCACCGACAGCCACCCCCGCTGGCCGAAGCGGCTCCCGGCGGCGGTGCAGCAGGACAACGGACGCGGGATGGTCATCATCCGCATCCTGACGGCGGAGGCGGGGGGCAGGCTCTCCGTCACCCCGACCGACGAGGGCGGCAAGACGGTCTGGATCAAGCTCCCCTGGACCGTCTCGCCGGCGACGTCCCCGATCTGAGGAGCGACGGGTGCGGCGGCGCCACCGCACCCGTCCTCATGTCGGACCGGTTCCGTCGTCACGTCGGACCGGTTCCGTCCTCACGTCAGACCGGTCCGGTCGTCACCGGACCCGGCCGTAATACACCTTGGACGTCCAGATCTTGTCGAGCTTCACCCAGGAGCCCTTCTTGGGCGAGTGCCAGATCTTTCCGCTACCCGCGTAGATCCCCACGTGGTACACCCTTCCACCCGAGTGGAAGAAGACCAGGTCCCCCTTCTGCCTGCTGGACGCGGAGATGTGCCGGGTCTTGTTGTACTGCTGCTGCGCGGTACGGGGCAGCGACTTGCCCGCCTTCTTGTACGAGTAGAGCGTGAGCCCCGAGCAGTCGAACCGGGTCGGTCCCGACGCTCCGTACTTGTAGGGCGATCCCTTCTTGGAGGCCGCGATGTTCAGCGCCTTGCCGGCGTGCGACGTCGCGGCCTGGGCCTCCGGTGCGGCACCTGGTGCCAGCATCGTGCCGCCGAGGGCGGCGAGGGTGAGAGCCGAGACGGCTCCGGCCCGGGACAGCAGGGACGGGACATGAATCTGCGCAGTCATGCGCAACCCTTCGTCAGCCGCCTGTGAAGGATGACCTGTCGGGTTCGGGCTGGCGAAGACGCCCGGCCGCGGTTGCGGCTTCACCCCGAGGAACGGCCCGTTCGTGCCGGCCGTCCCGTACTGCTCGGGTCCTCCACTCCTGCCGATCCACTCCTGTCGACCAGACATCCGGGACAGCGGCAGGACTCGGCGTCCGCCCGGACCGCCCCGCCGCGGTGGCGGGGGCTTGTCGTCGTGAGGGATCTTGACCCACAACCTGGGCGAAATCCGAGCCGAAACGGCGTTATGTGAGGCTCCTCACGACTGATCCATTCGGGTGGACAGGCATGTTTCGTGATCGTCGGAGGTTTGGCGGACGAGTCCCGGACCAGGGGTGGAACGCCTGATTCCGCCAGATGCGTACACCCGTTGCGCAACTCACCCCGCGCATATGTCGATTCGTCGACTACGCCGAACGGGGGAGCGATTCTGCGGCCGCGCTGGGCCGACCGGCCCTCGACACGACACGGGGGAATGTCAACTCGCGGGTGTCCCCGGGAGGGTGACGCGCCCGGACCGGCGCTCCCCGTCCAACACCCGCAGGGCGCGCGCCAATGTCTCCGCGTGCACCTCGCTCTCGCCGCGCGTATGCATCGCCGTCAGCGCGTCACGCAGGGCGTTGGCCCGCCCCACCAGCGCCTGAGCCGCGCGCAGCGCCCCATAGGTATGCGACGCCCTGGATGGATTGATGCGGCCCAGCAGATCGACGACTTCGAGGTAGGCGTCGATGAACTCGCCCTCGGCGCGCGTCAGGGCGGGCAGCGGCGGCAGTTCGGGAACCATCCCGGCTCACCTCCCGGCGGCGCCGCCGGACGCCCCGCGGTTCTGGACGACATGGTCCACCAGGCCGTACGCGGTCGCGGCGGACGCGTCGAGGACGGTGGTGCGGTCGATGTCCGCGTCGATCCGCTCCCGGCTCCGGCCGGTGTGGGTGACCAGCATCCCCGCCAGCATCGCGCGCTGCCGCATCAATTCCCGTGCCTGGATGTCGAGATCGCTCGGCTGCCCCTGCAACGGTTCGTCCATCGAGGGCTGCTGGAGCACGACCCGTGCCCCGGGCAGCGCGAGCCGCTTGCCGGGCGCGCCGGCCGCGAGCAGCACGGCCGCGGTCGAGACGGCCTGCCCGAGGCAGGTGGTCTCCACCTCGCAGGTGACGACCTGCATCGTGTCGTAGATCGCGGACATGGCGCTCATCGAGCCGCCGGGGGAGTTGATGTAGAGCGCGATGTCCCGGTCGGGATCGGCGTACTCCAGGTGCAGGAGCTGTGCGATGACGTCGTTGGCCGAGGTCTCGTCGATCGGGGTGCCCAGGAAGACGATCCGGTTCTCGAGCAGCTTGGAGTACGGGTCGAGGGTCCGGCTCCCGAAGCTCGTGCGCTCGGTGAACTCGGGCAGGACGTAGCGAGCGTGCATGGCGGCGCCTCCTTGTAAAAAATGTACAGGACGTACAGGCCGTAAGATGAGGAGCATGGCCTACGAGATTCCGGTGACGCAAGCACGTGCAGAGCTCGCCGACCTGATCAACCGCGTGGTGTACGGCAACGAACGGGTCGTCGTGACCCGCCACGGCAAGCCGCTCGTGGCGCTGGTCTCGGCCGCTGACCTGGAACGACTTGAAGCGGAGGAGGAGGCGGCGGAGGAGCTGGCGGGCAGCGTGGTCTCCGAGATCCGCCCGTTCTCGTCCGCTCCGGGTGAACAGGGCCGCTTCGGCATCGCGGCCCGTCACCGCCCGCCCGGCAGCTGAGCGCTCCCGGGCGCGCCCGGCACATGAGAAAGCCGCGTGCCCCCGTCCGCTACAGCGGGGGCACGCGGCCGTACGAGAAGGGCGTCAGCCCACCGGCGCCGGTTCGGGCGCCGGGGAGGGCGCCGGCGCGTCGGCCGCCGCCCGGCTGCGCGCGCCGCCCACGTGCCGAG
>NZ_JBEZNQ010000165.1:0-5350 GCF_040653315.1 Streptomyces sp. NPDC047981
GGCGCGGACTCCCCCGCCGAGGCCCACGCCACCGCCCGAGGCACCCGCTCCCCCTCCGCCGCCACCGGCCCCGGCGCCGTCCCTGCGGCCCCGCGCGCCGGCCCCCACCCCCGTCGCCCTGCCCTCGTACCGCCGTACCGCGCGGCCGCAGCCCGAGAGCGGCACCTCCCCCGTGACCATGATGCTGCTGGTCACCGCCCCGGCAGTGCTCGCGACCGCGATCCTGCGTCCCCGTTCCCGCTGAGCCCCGCCGAAGGAATCACCATGTCCGAATGGCTCGTCCTGACCATCGCGATGGCCGCCGCCTGCGCGGTCGTCCTCACCATCGTCGTCATCAACAACCGCCGGGTCCCGGACGACGACGACCCCACCGAGACGCCCGACGTCATGGAGTACATGACGATGATGATCGGCGTGATCTACGCGATCGTCCTCGGCCTCGCCATCGCCGGTGTCTGGGAGGCGCGCGGCGCGGCCCAGGAGACGGTGCGCCAGGAGGCCCAGGCGCTGCACGAGATCTCGGCCCGCGCCGAGGTGTACCCGGCGGACGTACGGACCCGGATCCGCGCGGACGTCGACGCGTATGTCGGGTACGTGGTCGACAAGGAGTGGCCGTACATGTCCGAGCACGGCGAACTCAGCGAGGAGGGCACCCGGCTCCTGGAGCAGGTGCGCCGGTCGGTGACCGACTACCAGCCGGCCACCGACCACGAGGGGCAGGCGTACCAGCCGCTCGTGGACCAGGTGGCGGTGGTGGACGACGCACGGGGCGCCCGCGGCGAGGGCGCGGGGGCGACGATGCCGGGGGTGGTCTGGTTCGGCCTGATCACCGGGGCCCTGGTGACGGTCGGACTGATCTTCACGTTGCAGATCCGGCGCACCGGCCGGGAGCTGCTGCTCGCGGGCCTGTTCAGCGCGCTCATCGCGTTCCTGCTCTTTCTGATCTGGGACTTCGACGCGCCGTTCGGACGCGGGATCTCGGCGACGGCGGGACCCTTCACCGACCTGTTCCCGCACGTGACCCGATAGCCCCCGCGCGACGCGCGTGTGGGCCGTGCGGGGGACATGAATGCCCCATTCGCCCGTCTGGGATCGCGACTGTGGTAGTGCGCTCCTAGCGTTTCCGGTATCGAGGTGCACGCCCTGTCCTTGTGCGGAAACCGCTTCCGCTGCTGCTCCTCGGGGACCGGAGGATTCCATGCGCGCGATACGTGCCGCGTCCACTGCCCTGTTGGGGGCGGCCACCCTCGCCCTGGCCGCCCCCGTCGCCGTCGCGGCGGACGGTGCGCCCGCACCGAACCCCCCGGCGGCACAGGCGAAGGCACCGGGCGATTTCGTCATTACGCCCTCGCTGGTGGCGCCGGGCGGGCGGGTGACGCTCACCGCCCCGGGCTGCGCCAGTACGGCGACGGCCTCGGCGGGCGTCTTCGACACGGTGACGATCGCCCCCGGCTCCTCGGCCACCGCGCTGGTGGACCTGGACGCCAAGCGGGGCGCCGTCTACACGGTCACGTTCCGCTGCACCGGCGGCGTCACCGACACCGTCGGCCTGACCATCAGCGGCACCACGGCGAGCCCGACGTCCACCTCCCTCTCCACCATCCTGCCCACCCCGAGCGGTGTGCGGGGCGGCCTCGGCGGCTCCGTCGAGGGCGTCGGCACAGGAACGCTGGCGGCCGGCGCCGGCCTGGTCGTCGCCGCGGCGGTGGGCACCGTCCTCGTCGTACGCCGCAGGTCGCAGCTCGCCCGCGGCCGTCGCCACTGACGGCGGGCGCCGTGCCCCGGGCGAGGCCTCCGAAAGGCCGACCGACGCCCGTCGCCCCCGAAGCCTGAACCAGGATTCGGGGGCGACGGGCGTTGCGGCCGACCGGGAGGTTCGGCCGGTCAGACCTTGGCGCCGGCCATACGGCGGCGGCGGGCGATGAAGAGGCCCCCGCCGAGCGCGGCCGCGGCGACGAGCGAGCCGCCGATGGCCATTTCCGTGGAGCTGGGAGCGAGCGAGCCGCCGATGCCGCCCTGGGCACCCCTCGCCTCGAGGACGGTGAACTGGCGGGTGGCCACGTTCGAGTTGTCGCTGCACTTGACGGCGAGGTTGTAGGTCCCCGGCGTGGCGTGGTTGTAGACCCGGCCGATCGCGCTGGAGATCCCGTTGGAGTTCACCGAGAGGTTGGTCGTCGGGAAGGCGTTGGACGTCACCTTGCCGCCGTGGCCGCAGCCCCTGACGGTGATGGTGATGGTCGAGCCCTGGTGGACGGCCGAGGGGTTGATCGTGACTTCGCTGGGCCCGTTCGTGGCGACGGCGAGAGGGGCCGCGAGCCCGACCGCCGCGAGTGCGGTGGCGGTCACCGCCAGAGTGCGTGCAGCACGCATGGTTGAACCTCCAGTGGAAGACGCCCCAAAGCGGTGCTCCGGGAAGTTCGACGAGTACGCCTTCCATGACGAACCCTCACAACTCACGGCGACCCTCGCATTTCGGCACTGGTCCACCCTGGTGAGCCGACACGCCGGGCGAAAGCCCCTGAATCTGACGGAGTCGCAGGTCACCGACCGTCAGACCGCTTATCTGACGATTACTCGGATGGGTCATCGTCCCCGTCACCCGCCCGCACCTCGGGTACCACAGAGCCCGGACACCTCGTCCGTGTCCGGGTCCGCGCCCGGGTCCGCGCCCGCGGAGCCCCGCGCCACCCGTTCGCCCCGCTCTGATCGCCGGTTCGCCCGGTCGCCCTTACCGTTCTGACGACGCCACGAAGGGAGAACCATGAGCCCCAAGGACTTCAGCGTCCTTGAGCCGAGGAGACGCGCCCCGTGGGGCGTTCTCGCTCTCGTCATGCTGTCCGGCCTGGCGATGATGCGCAACGGGGTCGACGTGGAGCTCGGCCCGCCGCAGCCGGCCGCCGCCGCCCGACCCGACACCCGCCCGCTCGGGACGCCGCCGCCCGCGCCCGACGGCCTGGAGACCCTGCCGCACGCCCCCGCCTCGCGGGTGAAGATCCCGGCCATCCGGGTCTCGGCCCCGATCATGGACGTGGGCCTCGACCCGGACGGCTGGATCTCGGCCCCGCCCCCGGAGGATCCCAACCTGGCCGGCTGGTACCAGAACGGCATCGCACCCGGGCAGCGCGGCACGTCCGTCCTGGTCGGCCACGTCGACAACGCGGCGGGCCCCGCGGTCTTCTACGGTCTCGGCTCGCTGGAGAAGGGCCAGCACGTCGAGGTGGAGCGGTACGACGGCCGGGTCGCCGTCTTCGAGATCTACGGCGTCGAGGTGTACTCCAAGAACGACTTCCCCGGTGTGCAGGTCTACTCCGACACCGGAACGCCCGAACTCCGCGTCATCACCTGCGGCGGCGGCTACTCCCGCGCCCACGGCTACGACGGCAACGTCGTCGTCTACGCCCGGATGGTCGGCTCCCGCTGACCCTCCTTCAAGGCACTTCACGAACCACGGCCGCTCGGAAGGCAGTTGGACTCCCACAGCCTTCCGGGCATCGGCGGCCCCAGAAGGAGGCAGAGGAACGAACGGCCCGCGGAGCACGCCGATTCATCGGAACGCGTCGACGTTCTCCTCGGCCCACTGCCGGAACGGCCGGGCCGGGTTTCCGGTGACGCGCAGAACCGTGTCGCGCACCGCCAGCAGCTCGTCGTTCACGTCCCCGCCCATGACATCGAGCACCGCGTCGGCAGCCCCGGCCCCGAAGACCGCGGCCATCCGCGCGTGGGCCTCCTGGCGGCTGATCTCGGCGAAGGGCACCTCCCGGCCCAGCGCCTCGGCGATCGCCTCGATCTGCTGACGGGCGGTCACCGGTTCCGGACCGGTCAGGGCGTACGCGCGTCCACGGTGGCCGGGCTCGGTCAGCGCCACCCGCGCCACCGCCGCGATGTCCGCGGGGTGAACGGTCGGGAGCGCGGTCTCCGCGTAGGGCGCGTGGACGGTCTCGTGGCCACGGACGGAAGCCGCCCACATCAGGGTGTTGGAGGCGAACTGCGTCGGCCGCAGGATCGTCCAGGCCATGCCGCTCGCCCGGAGCAGCTGCTCCACCGCCAGGTTCTCGGCGGCGGGCCCGAGGTGCGGGTGGGTCTCGACGGTGATCGACGAGACCAGCACCACGTGCTCCACCCCGGCCTGCCGGGCGGCTTCGAGGAAGTCGGCGTCCGAGCCCAGACGCGACACGAGAAACACCGAGCGCACCCCGTCCAGCGCGCGCTTCAACGACGTCGGCCGCGCGAAGTCGCCCTCCACGACATCGACCCCGTCCGGCAGCGCGGCCCGTGCCGCATCACGGGTCAGCCCCCTCACCGGCCCGGCACCGCACGCCTGCAGCTCCTTCAGCAGGGCGCGGCCTATGTTTCCGGTGGCTCCGGTCACGAGGATCATGAGGGTTCCTCCCCTGTCAGGTGATCAACGAGACCCCACGCTAGAAGCTCAACCACACTTCAGGTCAAGGAACTCCCTCACCACTGCACGCTGCTGGGCACCGGCCGCACACGCACATCGGTGTGCCCGGACGGAGCCGGCGCAGCCACCGGCTCGGCGCGAGGGTACGACGCACGGAAGGCCCCCGGAGGAGTCCGGGGGCCTTCCGTGCGCGCGGGGTTCGCTCAGCGTGGGGGGACGGTGATGTGGTAGCCGGAGTCGAGGAGTTCGGGGAGGTAGCGCTTCAGTGCCGCGACGCTCTGCGAGCGGTTTCCGCCGGCGTCGTGGGAGAGCACGACCACCCCCGGCGCCGCCCCGTCCAGCACTCGGCGCACGATGCTGCTCGTGCCCGGCTCCTGCCAGTCGAGGGTGTCGACGGTCCAGGCGAGGGGCTCCATGCCCAGTTCGGCGCCGATCTCGAAGGAGTGGCGGTTCCAGGCCCCGAAGGGGGCGCGGTACCAGAGCGGGGCGGAGCCGAGGATCGTCTCGACGAGATCGCTGGTGGAACCGAGTTCGTCGCGGATGCGGGAGGGCCGCAGCTTGGGGATGAGCGGATGCGACCAGGAGTGGTTGCCGACCACGTGCCCGTCCGCGGCCATCTCCCGCACCAGGTCCTGGTTGGCCTCCGCCATCTCTCCGCACACGAAGAACATCGCCCGGCAGCCGTAGCGCCGCAGGGTGGCGAGGATCTCCGGGGTGTAGCGGGGGTCGGGTCCGTCGTCGAAGGTCAGCACCATCGAACGGCCGACCCCGGACAGCTGGAGGAACGGCCGCTGCCGCACGGGCGGGATCGCCCGGCGCACGGCCGGGGGCGCGTACTCCGTCATCGGCTGGAGCCCTTCCCGGTTCGGTTCGAACCAGCCGCCCGTGGCCTCAGCCGCCCAGTAGCGGACCACCTTGGGGCGGCCTTGGACTTCGTACCGCACGCTGGAC
>NZ_JBEZNQ010000166.1:0-5338 GCF_040653315.1 Streptomyces sp. NPDC047981
GGGTCGCCGACCGCGGTCACCCCGAGCACCGCGACCGCCCCGAGCGGGGCCGCGCAGGGGACCGCGGCCAGGATCGCCGCGAGGTGCGCCCGTCGCCGTCCCGCCGCCGCGGCCACCACGTTCCGCGCGGCGGCGGGCTCCTGGCCGAGACAGATCCGTACCAGCCAGGCGGTGACCGGGAGCAGCACGGCGGCCGCGTAGCCGAGGGCGCCGAGCACGGGTTCGCCGGAGCGCACGCCGACGGCGAGGAGGACCGCGTACAGCAGCAGGGGGGCCAGCCAGCGCTGGGAGCGCAGCAGCAGCTCGGTCTGGTAGCGAAGGAGCGCGGTCATCCCCGTCCTCCCACCCGGTCGCCGTCCTCGCCGAGTTCGTGGATGTGCCAGGAGGCGTCGAGCAGGGCCCGGAGCAGTGCGTCGGAGTGCGCCGCGTCGACGGCCCACACCGTCGGCGCCGCCGCGGGGCCGGGTCCGGGCTCACGCGTGGGCGAGCCGGGGAGCCCTTCGGCGAGCGGGCCGCCTCCGGAGGCAACGATCCGCGTGCGCGGGCGCGCGCCGTCGCCGTCGTGGCGCAGGTCCGCTCCCGGGCGGACCCGGCCCGCCGCCACCTCGTACACCGCGTCGGTCTCCCCGGACAGCCGGCGCGGGTCGTGGTCGACGAAGACGACGGTGCCGCCCGCCGCGACCCGCTCGTGGACCGCGCGGTCCAGTGCGCGCCGGGCCTCGGTGTCAAGGCCGGTCCACGCCTCGTCCAACACGGTCAGCTGCGGCTCCGCGAGGAGGGCCTGGGCGACGGCGACCTTCTGGCTGCTGCCCTTGGAGAGTTCGGCGAGCGGGGTGTCCGCGAAGGCGCCCGCCCCGAACCGCTCCAGCCACGCGCGCGCCCGCCGGGCGGACTCGGCCCGGCCGAGGCCCTGGACGCGTCCGAGGTGGGTCAGATAGCGGGTCGCCGTGAACGGCAGGGCGGCCGGGAAGCGCTCCGGGACGTACGAGGTGCGCGTCGGCCGGCCCGTGATCCGTCCTTCGGTCGGCGCGTCGATGCCCGCGACGACCCGCAGCAGTGTCGACTTGCCGCTGCCGTTGGCGCCGGTGAGCCGCACGAGGGCGCCCGCGGGCAGGACGAGGTCCACCCCGCGCAGCGCCCACGGGCCGCGCGGGCCGTAACGACGCCCCACCCGCTCCAGGTTCAGTGGGACGAGGCCTTCTGCGGGGTGGCCTCGCTCGGCCGGACGATGACGAAGCCCTGGCCGTCGAGGCGGAGCTGGACGGCCTCGCCCGAGCCGCCGCGGATCATCGAACCGATGGACTGCGAGCGGTGCAGCGAGGTCTGGAGCTGCTCGCTCCAGCCGACGACGGCGTCGGTGTCCACACAGACCGGGGCCTGCGGGGTGACCGGAATGACGATCGGGGTGCCCTCGCAGGCCAGGGCTATCTTGCCCTGACCGGTGAAGACACTGTTGAAGAGGCCGCCGCCGGTCATGCCGGCGCCCTTCACCGTCTTGATCTCGTACGAGAGCGTGGCGTCGAAGCAGAGCACGTTGCGGCCGTTGACCGTGAACGCGTCGCCCGGCTCGATCTCGACGATGAAGCAGTTCTGCGCCTCCTGCGCGAACCACGCCTCGCCCTGGCCGCGCACGGCCATCAGCGCGAGGCCCTCGCCCGTCACGGCCCGCTTGAGCATGCCGCCGATGCCCTGGCCCTTGCGCTCGAACTGGAGGTCGCCGCGGAAGGCGATCATCGATCCCTGCCGTGCGTGCATCTCTCCGTTGACGACGTACTTCACACATTTGGCATTCTGCAGGCTCATACCCGGGAACGTGCCGGTCTCGGCGAGGTGTTCGCCGGAGAAAAGATCGCTCTTCATGACAGGCATCCTGTCCCGGAACCGATCAATCCGACAAGAAACACCTGTGCGAGCAGTGGCAGACTTGCCGGGTGAGCAGCAACGAGACCGAGATCGACACCGCCGTACCCACGGACGCACGGGACGAGAAGCCCCAGTTCGTCCTTCCCCTCGTCGTACGCATCGAGCGGGCCGAACCCCCGGCGCGTACCGACGCGCTGGAGACCGCCGCTCGCGCCGTCCTGGAGATCCTCGCCGACGAGCGCTCGACGGGCGACGGCGCGTGGGCGCGGGCGATGACGGACTGGCAGGACGCCCGGATCCGCAAGGTCGTGCGCCGGGCGCGCGGCGCGGAGTGGCGGCGCGCGGAGGCGCTGCCGGGGATCACGGTCAAGGGCGAGTCCGCGGAGGTACGGGTGTTCCCGCCGATCCCGCTGGACGGCTGGCCCAAGGAGCTGGCCAAGCTCCAGGTGTCCGGCACGGACCTGGAGGACCCGGCGGTCCCGGGAGCGGCCGACTCCGGAGCTCCGGCGCTCTGGCTCAACCCGCACCTGGACATGTCCGCGGGCAAGACGATGGCGCAGGCCGGACACGCCGCGCAGCTGCTGTGGTGGGAACTGTCGGACGCGGACCGTGTGTCCTGGCGCGAGGCCGGATTCCCCCTCTCCGTACGGCCGGCCACCGCCGAGCACTGGGCGGCGCTCACGGCGAGCGACCTGCCGGTGGTCCGCGACGCGGGCTTCACCGAGATCGCCCCCGGACCGACCTTCGTCTCCGAGGGCAGCGCCCGCTTCGGCGCCCACGTGCGCCTGGAACAGGGGTGATCCGGGCGGGCCGTGACCGTTCGCGCGCGTTCGTGGCCGGGTTCTCCGGGTTCGGTCCGCTCGGCGACTGAACGCGGCCGCCCGATCGCACGTATCTCCCGATACCGCCAAGTGGGTTGTACGTCCGCCTGGTTGACGGTTCAGTCTGCGGTGACCCCCGCCGGTGACCCGCACCGGTGCGGAGAGAACGTACGGGAGACACCTTGTCGCTACGCGTCAACGGCACGGCCCTCATCATCGCGGCGCTGGTCGCCACGATCGGCGCGCTCGCCTTCCCCGTCTGGTCCTACGCCGACCGCTCGGGCACCGGCCAGGCGAATCTGAACGCTTCCAGCGTGCCCACGCCGTGGGGTCCGCTGTCCGCCACGGACCGGGACTTCCTGGTCAAGGTGCGGCTCGCCGGGCTGTGGGAGCTCCCGGCCGGCCAGCAGGCCGTCGAGCGCGCGCCGAGCCGGGCCATCGTCGAGTGCGGTGACCATCTCGTCGTCGGCCACACGGACCTCGACCGGCGGGCCAGGACCGTGGCGGCCAGGCTCGGCGTGGAGCTGCCGAACCAGCCGACCGAGCAGCAGCAGGGCTGGCTGCGGGAGCTGACGGCGGCCAGCGGGGAGGAGTACGAGCGCAAGTTCGCCAACCTGCTGCGCAACGCCCACGGCAAGGTGTTCGCGCTGGTCGCGGAGGTCCGGCACACCACCCGCAACTCGCTGATCCGGCAGCTGGCGAGCGACGCGAACCAGACCGTGCTCGACCACATCACGATGCTGGAGGCGACGGGGATGGTCGACTTCGACGCGCTGGCGAACGAGGCCGCGGGACGGAAGACGGCGCCGCCGACCGGGCCGCCCGTGGTGCCGTCGCCCGCCGTGCCCACGCCGGTGCGGCCGACGGGGACGGACCAGTCGTTCACCTCGCGGCCCGTGCCGGACGCGGGGATCGTGACCCCGCACTCGATGCCCACGCCGTAGGCCCCACCCGCTCCGAAACCTCAAATCAACCTCTGAACGTCCTCCTGACTGGATTCGAACGGGTCCTTCCGGGCCATCAGGTGAGGGACCGAAGGAGGGGGACATGACGGAACTCGGAGTCGGAATCGGCTGGCGGCCGGAGATCGCGGACGCGATCGAGGTACTGCCGGGCGTCGACTGGGTGGAGGTCGTCGCGGAGAACGTGTGCGCGGGCCATCTGCCGGACCCGCTGACACGGCTGCGCGAGCGCGGCGTCACGGTCGTCCCGCACGGGGTTTCCCTGGGGCTCGGCGGCGCCGACCGGCCGGACGCAGCGCGGCTCGCCGACCTGGCGGCGACGGCGACGGCGCTGGGGGCGCCGCTGGTCACGGAGCACATCGCGTTCGTCCGGGCCGGGGGCCTCGAGGCAGGCCACCTGCTGCCCGTGCCGCGCACCTGGGACGCCCTGGACGTGCTCTGCGAGAACGTGCGGATCGCCCAGGACGCGCTGCCCGTGCCGCTGGCGCTGGAGAACATCGCGGCGCTCCTCGCCTGGCCGGGCGAGGAGCTGACCGAGGGCCAGTTCCTGGCGGAGCTGGTGGAGCGTACGGGGGTACGGCTCCTCATCGACGTGGCGAACCTCCACACCAACCACGTCAACCGGGGCGAGTCCCCGGCGAAGGCCCTCGCCGAACTGCCGGTGGAGGCGATCGCGTACGTCCACGTGGCGGGCGGCCTGGCCCGCGACGGCGTCTGGCACGACACCCACGCGCACCCGGTCCCGGAGCCCGTCCTGGACATCCTGTCGGAGCTGGCCTCCCGGGTCTCCCCGCCGGGCGTCCTGCTGGAGCGGGACGACAACTTCCCCCCGGAGGAGGAGCTGGCCTCGGAGCTGGCGACGATCAGGGACCGCCTGCGCGGCGCACCTCCGCGGCTCTCCGCGCCGGCGCCGCTCATCGGCGCGGGCGCGCGGGTCTCGGGCGGCCCGATGCCGGCATCCGTGCACGCGCCGGAGGAAACCGGGCACTCCCCCGCGGCCGAGGCCACCGAAGCCCGCTCCGGCGCGGCACGGGCGAACCGCCCCTCCCCACACCCCGCCGCACGGCAGAACGTGGACATCGCGCAGACCGCGCTGCTGTCCGCGCTCGTCGCCGGGACCCCCGTGCCCGAGGGCTTCGACCGGCAGCGGCTCGGGGTGCAGAGCCGCGCCCTCGTCGGGAAGCGGACCGATGTGATCGCCAGGATCGCGCCCGAGCTGCCCGAGATCCTCGGCGACGACTACCGTCCGGCGTTCCGCGGGTACGCCAGGACCCGCCCGATGTCCGGCGGGTACCGCCGCGACGCCCTCGACTTCGTCGCGCACCTGCTCGTCGCGGGACGCCCGGAGGACCCCGCGGCCCGGCGCCGGCTCACCCGCTGGTACCAGGACCGCGCCGACTCCCGCCCGCCCCGCCCGGCCGGCCGGATCGCCCGCGCGGCCCGCGCCGCCCGCACCGCACTCGTACGGAGGTGACGTCCCCATGAACCTGTTCGCCCTGCTCCTCTGGGCCGCCGTGATCATCGGCTCCGCCCTGCTCATCGTCCAGCTCCGCGCCGCCCGCGCGGGCGGCGGGGGACCCGTCCACGACCTCAGCGAGGCCGCGTTCCTCATCGGCGGGCCGCCCCGCGTCGTCGACGCGGCCCTCGCCGCCCAGCACGCCGACGGCCGGATCGCCGGCGGCGGCCCCGGCA
>NZ_JBEZNQ010000167.1:0-5246 GCF_040653315.1 Streptomyces sp. NPDC047981
AGGCACCGAACGTCTACGAACAGCAGTCAGCTACTCTGACACTTGCCGCATAACGACACGAACAGGTGTCCACCTTTTGGGGACAAGGCCCCCCCCTGCGCGGCTCCGTGCCCACCCGCGCCCGCGTGGCCGCGTCGAGACGTTCGCGCGGGGCGGGCCACTCGAAGGCGTCTGGGTGTAAATGCGCACCTCACACTGCACCCCGCAGGTCTGATGCCCGGCTCCACCCGGGATCGGCGGTGGTTCGAGAAGGTGCACCGAAACGCTTCGCGAACGCGGCGTGCGGGGTGGGCTCGGGTCGGAGCTGGGTCAGCGCCTCTCGAAGGGGGGCGGCCGGGACCAAGCGGTCGCTCGCCGAGGGCCGGAACCAGTACGGTCCCGGCGTACTGGGCGGTGTCTTGGAGTTGAGCGACGGCAGCGTGATCTTGTGCGGGGCGCCGAGGCACACCGCGTGCGAGTGCGGTTCCCACCGGTCGGCGGTTCCTGGCGGAACGAGCCAGTAGAACAGGCCGTCCCTCGTACACGCGGTCGCCGTCGCGTTCGGCGTCCGCGAGGCGCTTGAGGACGACGCAGGCCACGCCCTCGCCGAGGGCGATGCCGTCGGCGCTCTCGTCGAAGGGTCTGGAGCGGCCGGTCGGGGAGAGCGCGTGCACGGAGGTGAAGAGGGCGTAGTCGTTGATGCCGTTGTGCAGGTCGGCGCCGCCGCACAGCATCAGGTCGCTGGTTCCGAGCACCAGTTCCTTGCAGGCGGCGTCGACGGCGGCGAGGGAGGAGGCACAGGCGGCGTCCACGGTGTAGTTGGCGCCGCGCAGGTCGAGGCGGTTGGCCACCCGCCCGGAGATGACGTTGGCGAGCATGCCGGGGAAGGAGTCCTCGGTGAGCCGGGGCAGTTGCTCGTCCAGCTCGGTGGGGACATGGCCGTAGTAGGAGGGGAGGACCGCCCGCAGGGTGGCGGCGTTGGCGAGGTCGCTGCCCGCCTCCGCGCCGAAGACGACACCCGCCCGCGTGCGGTCGAAGGCGCGCCCCGACTCCCGGTACCCGGCGTCTTCCAGGGCGCGTCGGGAGGCTTCGAGCGCCAGGAGCTGGACGGGCTCGATGCTGCCGAGCGAGGCCGGCGGGATTCCGTACCGCAGGGGGTCGAAGGGGATCCGGGGCAGGAAGCCGCCCCACCGGGAGGCGCTCGCGGCGCCCGGCTCCGGGGAGTGGTGAACGGTGGGGTCCCAGCGATCCGGTGGGACTTCGGTGACGGCGTCGTGGCCGTCGAGGACGAGCGCCCAGAAGGCGGCCAGGTCCGGTGCCTGAGGGAACATGCAGGCCATGCCGACGATCGCCACGTCCAGCGGAGCGGATACGGGCACGGGAGCCGCGAGCCGGTCCGTGCCGGGCACGAGGCGGTCGCGGAGGTCGGCGGAGCGCCGGCCGAGAAGGGCGACGGCGTCGTCGGTGACGGACGTGTGCAGGTCGGCGATCGTGGTTGTGGTCGTACGCAGCACCGCCACCTCGCCCGCCATGAACATCCCTTCTGCGTACTGGCGGGACTCGTCCACGGGCGCGAGATCCCCGGCGGCGGTGCGCTCGACGCCCTTGCTGGCGAGGCGCAGTCTGCCGACGTTGAGGCGTTCGAGCCGCTCCCACACCTCGCGGCCGGGCACACCCTCGGCGCGCAGGCGGGCCTCTACGGCACCGAAGCCCACGGTGAACGGGCTGGGGACGCAGGGGGTCGCGTGCCCCGGGGCGGTGTGCAGCAGGGCGGTCCGCTCGGCGGCGAGGACCTGTCGTTGGAAGAGCGGCTGTACGGCGCCGCACGCGACGGCTTCCTCGGTGAACAGGTAGGCGGTGCCCATGAGGAGGCCCGCCGCGCAGCCCCTCACGGCGAGGGGAGCGGCCAGCGCGGCGACCATGGCCGCGGAGCGGGCGTCGTGGATGCCGCCGGCGAAGAGCACCTCGACATCGGCCGAACCGTTAGGGTCCTGGTCCATCCAGTCGCCGATCACGGCCAGTTGGGCCTCCCAGAGAGGGAAGCTGTTCCGGGGGCCGACATGGCCGCCGCATTCGGCGCCCTCGAACACGAACCGCCGGGCGCCCTGCTCCAGGTACTGGCCCAGCAGCCCGGGCGAGGGCACGTGGAGGAAGGCCTTGATGCCGTCGGCTTCCAGGTCCCGCGCCTGCGACGGGCGGCCCCCGGCGATGATCACGTGGGTGGGCCGATGGGCGCGTACGGCCTCCAGTTGGGCGCTGCGGGTCTCTTCGGGTGCGAACCCGAGCACGCCGACGCCCCAGGGCCGGCCGGCGAGTGCGGCGCCCGCCTCGGCCAGCAGGGCGTGGGCCTGGTCACGGCCCGCGAGGGCCAGGGCGAGGAAGGGCAGGGCCCCGCCGTCGGACACCGCGGCGGCGAAGCCGGCGCCGTCGCTGACCCGGGTCATGGGGCCCTGGACGACGGGGAGTCGGGTCCCCAGGGCGCGGCTCATGGGCGATCCGGGACACAGGACCTCCACGGGGCCGTTGCCCGAGACGGCGGCCGACACCGCGTCGGTGACGGCGCGGACGGCGCCCGCGGCGTCGCGGTAGCGGTCGGCGAACCGGGCGGCGAGGAAGCCGTCCTGGCCCACGGGGAGCAGTTGGCTCCCCGGATCACTGCCTCCGAGTAGTTCCGCCACCTTCTGTGGATCGTCGGGCAGGTCATCCGTGGGCGCTCTTCCGGGAGCGCGGCGGCGCAGGAACCGGTGGCCGGCAAGAACGGTGGTCTCGGAGCCGTCCATCCCGCGCAGGAGGGAGGCGACGGACGCGGGAACCGCCGATTCGGCCAGGAGTGCGAGCTGGGTGTCGAGCACGACCCCCGCGGCCCCGCCGACCACGGCGGCGGCGGCCGTGCCGGGTGCCATGCCGCCGGAGGCCCAGACCGGCGGGCCGTCGGGGCCGACCAGGTCGAGGAGCCGCTGAAGCAGGACGAACGCGCCGAGTTCGCCGATCCGCCCCCCGCACTCGCTGCCCCGGGCGACGAGGCCGTGGGCTCCCGCGTCCAGGGCGTCACGGGCTTCGTCGACACCGCTCGCCTCGGCCAGCACGCGCACACCGTCGGGCAGGTCCCCGGGCCGCCAGGAGGCGCCCTGGCCGAGCACCACGGTGTGTGGCGGGACGCCGCCACCGGCCAGGCTGTCGACGGATAATCGGCAGCGCGGTCCGACACGGATCCCATGGCCCGTGGGGGAGCCACGTACGCAGATCCCTCCATGCCTCCCGTGCCGCGCGGTCTCCGGCCCCGAGGTCCAGCACGCCGAGCGCTCCGGCTCGCGTGACGGCGGCCGCGAGCCGCGCGTCGGGCTCGCCGAAAGGAGTTACTCCGATGACCAGGTCCAGGACGTGCTCTGCCGACGTCATGATTCTCCGAAGGTGCGATGCATTGCCCGGGAAGAATTTCGGTCTAACGAACGAGCCGAACGAAAGGCATGGGGTCGCGCGGGCCCGCAACAGGAAGACGGGCCGTTCGGTGGACGCAGCGAAACTAGCGCCAAGTCACCGAAGGGTCAACATCGCGGTCCATGATCAGGAACCGGCTCCGCACCGGACGAAGTGCTGCCGCGAGCAGTGAGCCGTTTTCACCCTGTCTCTGTGGGGTGAAATGGCAGGTCAGTAGGGGTGCGCAACGAGAAGAGGATCCTGGTCGTTGCGGTGGTGTTCTCTACGCACCACGCATCGTCCGAGGAGCCTCGCTTGGTCCCGTATCGTGCCACGGTCGACGTCCCGCATGAGCTGGTTGAGCACGTTTCCTGGCTCATCTGCGCATGAAGGTGTGGACGCCGTTCGCGGTGGCGGAAGCTGAGCTGCTTCCAGCAGGCCCTGCTCGTAGTGGTGCGCCTGCGCAAGAACGAGCCGCTGCCCGCCCTGGCAGCCGGCTTCGGGATCTCGACAGCCACTGCCTGGCGCTACGTCGACGAGACCCTCGACATCCTCGCGGCATGGGCGCCGGGCCTGCACGAGGCCCTGACCGGCCTGGGCGAGGGCCTCGTGCAGGCCAGGCGCCCACGCGGCCAGGACGTCCAGCGTCTCGTCGACGTACCGCCAGGCCGTTGCCGTGGAGACACCGAAACCGGCCGCGAGCTGCGGGAACGTTTCGTTCTTCCGTAGATGTGCCAGGGCCATGAGGGCCTGCTTGAAGCAACCCAGGCGCCGCCACGGAGAGTTCAGCTCCTCCCGGCGGGCGTGGATCAGCCACGAGACATGCTCGACGAGGCCGTGCGGGACGTCGAGCATGGAAGAATACGGAACAGGGCCCCTCGGTCGCCGGTGTGTCGAGTGAAGTCGCCACGCCAACGACCAGGGGCCTTGCCACGTCACTTCATACCCCTCTGACCAGCACGTTCACCCGCCAGGGACGGGATGAAAAGGGTTCACGGAACGTCTTTCATCCTGTGGTTCCGAGAGTGAAGATCAAGAGCATCGCCGCAGGTCAGAAGCGCTTGAGAGACCGCGCCGAATCCAGGATGGAAGAGGCTCAGTGCCCCTTCCAGAAGGGGGTTCAGCAGTTGGCTGTGGCTGGTCACGGGGCGGGTTTCAGGGTGCGGAGCAGGGTTCCGGGCCGTGGCGCTACTGCTTTCTCCGCTTCCGGGTCTCGCGGCTTTCCCCAGGTGTGGGAAGGTCGGCGAGGAGGATCCCCTGCCACGCGCCCTGCATGTAGGGCAGGTCGTTGAGAAGCTTCGTGAGGACCGCCGCGGAGCTGGTATCCGTCATCTCCACCCGCTTCCCCAGATTGGACAGCAGAGTTTGAACGTGGTGAACTGAGAGGTTCAGGGCCTGGGCGATGTCGACGATGTTGTGATGTCCCGCGTGGATGGCACCGAGAACCTTCAAGTCCGCGGGGGACAGGTGACTCTGCGACTTGTGTACTCGGGCTGCGGTGTTCTCGCGGCTTTCCTCGGGTGTGGGGAGTTCGGCGAGGACGATCCCCTGCCACGCACCCTGCATGCCGGGCAGGTCACCGAGAAGCTTCGCAAGGACCGCCGCGTACCTGGTATCCGTCATCCCCACCCGCTTTCCCAGCCGGGTCAGCCGATTTGGGGCCTGCCTCTCTGTGAGGTTCAGGGCCAGGGCGATGGTGTTGATGTCGTGGTGCCCGGCGTGGATGGCACCGAGGATTTCCAAATCCCCGGCGGCCATTTGGTTTTGTCGGGCGGCTTGACGGGCGACCTCGGGACGAGGGAGCAGGCGGAGATCGACGCCGGCCCAGACACCCTGCCTGCCGGGCAGGT
>NZ_JBEZNQ010000168.1:0-4855 GCF_040653315.1 Streptomyces sp. NPDC047981
GCCGTGATCACGCTGCGCGCGGGGGAGGAGTGGACAGAGGATGCGCGCTTCCTCCTAGTTGAGGCCGCCCAACACGGGCACGGCGACGCCCGACGGCTTCTGCGGGCGCCGGACGACGCCAAATCCGCGGAGGGCGGCGGAAGGCCCGAAGACGAGACCTTCTTCGACGAGGTCCGAGAGCACCTGGGACGGTCCTGCGCAGCGCCGGCACCGACACGTGAGGACCCCACCACACAGCAGGACGAGCACCAGGAGGCAGAGACCGGCACAGGAACCGGCATGCCAGACCTGGTCCTCGTCCCGGCGCCGGTACTGCCCACGATCCCGAGCCCGGAATCGCGCCCGGAGGATGACCCCATCACCCGCCGGGCACATCTGCACGCCGTGCCCAGCGGCCTCTCGCTGCCGCTGCCCGACCTCCAGCAGGCACCCTCCCGCAGGCACGGCCTGATTCTGCCGAGCACGTCATCGTGGTGGTCACCCAACGCCCTGCGCCCCGCAAAGCTGACCCAGCTGGCCCGGCCCGGATCGCCACCCGCCGCAGTACCGGAGAAGTGGCAGATCACCCAACGCGCGCGGGACATGCTCCAGCTGATCCGCCCAGGCGGCATCGACACCCGAACCCTCGTCCGCCGCACGGGGATGCAGCTCAGCCTCGCCGTCCAGATGCTCAGCTGGCTGCGCCAGCAGAAGTTCCTCGAGACCCGGGACGGCATCCACTACCCCGGCGAGCTGATGACGAAGCTGACCACGAACTCCCTGCTGACCGGAACGCTCATCGACCTCCGCGACGAGCTCGGCGCCGCCGTCTACATCAGCTCCTACACCGACGGAGAGATCATCATCCAGGAGTCGTCCTCCAGCGAAACCGCCCCGGCCGTGAAGGAACAGACGCCCTTCGGGCTGACCGCCCACGCGAACGCCGTCGGCAAGAGCCTTCTGGCACAACAGAACTTCGCCTCGCGGATGGACCACCTCAGCAGATACCCGTTCATCCAGCTGACCGACCGGACCATCACCGACGAACGAACCCTCTTCCGGCACCTCGACGTCGACGGCCCGCACGCAGCCCAGTTCGACCTCCTGGAGTACGCCGACACCGAACTCTGCGTCGCCTACTCCCTAGGACTGCCCGGCAGGGCCTCCAGCATCGCCCTGTCCATGCCGGCGGACCAGCACCCGCGCCTCATCGCCGCCGCCCGCACCCTCAGCCAGCGCGCCACCGGCATCCTCCTTGCCCACCTCCTCGCCGACGACATGCAGCAGCCCACCGCCCACCACACAGGCCAGTGGGAGCACACAGACCCCCTGGCACGGCGCGCGCTGCCGTAGAAACCGCTCGGGCCGCGGGCGGGACGAGCGCGCCGGGGCCCGAGCCTGCACACCCACGGCGGCGGCCACGCCGGCGACTGCGGTGACCGCCCGTTCCCACGCCGCGATCGGAGACACCGTCGGTGCCGACTTCGTAGTGCAAGGCCACCCGAATCCCGCCGACCGGCCAGACGGGCAGGAGGCCGCCGGCACGTGGTTCGGCTATCCCGGGAGAGTGACGCTAACCATCATTTGGCCGGCTGACGCACGAACCTGCTCGGGCGACCCCTGGTCCCCAACGGGGCCGGGACAGACGAGGGACGAGATACCAGTGCGTCAGGGAAGGGGGAAAAGCGTTGGGTGCGGCTCTGCTCGAGTGAAGGATGCCGCACTATCGTCTCCGGAGCCGTGAAGCAGGGTCAGGTTTCGAGGTCTCGGCGGGTTCGGGTGATCTTGGCGGCGAGTCGTTCGGCTTCTTGGTGGGGATCGTTGATGCCGGCCTGGCCGTGGTCGGCGGCTTCGTTGCCCGAGGCGAACAGCGTGACTGGTGACTCATACTCGAGTGTGGCCTGGTAGGTCGTCGCGTCGATGCTGCCCTCGAGGATGCCGATGCGTAGTGCCAGCAGGTGCGCGCTGTCGTGGCATCCGGCCCAGCCGGCGCAGATGCGGGCGGCCGAGCTGTCGGCGTCGGCCTGGTGGCACTGGAACAGCCGGGGCGGCTGGTCGACGGTCGGGGCGTCGTAGCGGCGGAGCTTCTCGTACTCCTGGTGCGCCCAGACGCCGGAGGGGACGTCGCGCCGGTAGGGGCAGCTCTCGCAGGGGCGCGGTGCCGGCTGGCGCAGTGACGACATGGAAGCAGTATGCCGTTGGTGATCAGACAGGGTCCGGCCCGTCTCCGAATTCCTTCGGGCCGGATCGTCAGCTTGTGAGAGCGAAGTCGTGCTGGCGGACCCGGGGGTAGAGCCGTTCGTGCTCGCGGGCGGCGTGGTGGCGGAAGTAGTGGTCGAGGTCGCCGTTGGCGACGACGGCGCGGAGCCGGAGGACGGCTTCGGCACCGGGCAGGCCCCAGCGGGCGCCGGTGATGTCGAGGCGGTCGGCGATCAAGTGGCGGCAGGCGCCTTCGACGGCACCCGCCGCGATGGGCCAGCCGATGGGTTGGCGTAGCGGTTCCATGTGCGGGTGCGCCGGTGGCGAGTTCGGCGGCTTCGTTGCGGTGCAGGAGGTCGTCCGGGCTCCGGGCAGCATGACGAAGCCCCCCGCCGGGGTTGTCGGGTGCTGTTGTAGGTGGTGCTTGTTGGTGCTGCGCGTTCTTTGGTGCGTGGTGCTGCTCGCTGGTGTTCGTGGGTGTCGTTCGGATCGTGGGGTGCGTGCTGTTGCTGGTGGAGAGCGATGACATTCGCGTCTTGTCTGCGGCCGTTCCCGTCTGGCGGGTGTCGGTGAAGAAAGTTTCGGCTGTTGTTCCCGCCTGGCGGGACGTTGTGCTGATCGGCTTTTTCTTGCAGGTCAGGGCCGTGTGGTGTGGTCTGTATGACAGTGGATATCGAGGTTGTCCGGGCTGGGCAGATGTACCGCTACTACTTTCGCGAGACCGTTGTCGGTGACGGCCGCCGCCCGGCGCGCACGCCCCCGCGCGTTGCCCAGGAGCAGGCCGGTGTCCCGGCCGGGCGCTGGATGGGCCGTGGTCTGGCCGTGCTCGGGCTTGCGCCGGGGGAGGAGGTGACCGAGGCGCAGCTGCGGAACCTGTTCGGTGAGCGGGGCCGGCATCCGTACGCGGACCGGATCGAGGCCGACCTGCTCGCCCAGGGCGCCTCCCCGAAGCAGGCGTACCGGGCTGGCGCTCTTGGACGCCGGGTGACGGTGACGGGGGTCGACTTCGTGTTCCGGCCGCAGCCCACGATCTACCTGTTGTGGGCGCTGGGGGATGAGGAGACCCGGCTGGTGATCGAGGCCGCGCACGAGCGGGCGGTCGTACGGGTGCTGGAGTGGATCGAGGACGAGGTCGCGGTGATCCGGTACGGGAAGGACGGTGTCTACCGGGTGAGGCCGCCCGGCGGTCTGGTCGCCGCGCGTTTCCGCCACTATCAGGCGCGCTCCGGGATGCCGCTGCTTCATGACCATGTGCTGCTGTCGGTGAAGGGGCAGCGCCTGGACGGGAAGTGGGGCTCGGTCCACACGCTGGCCCTGCACGAGAACACCGTCGCGGCCTCCGCGCTCTACAACGAACTCGTGGCGGCGGAGGTCTGCGAGGCCCTGGGGGTGGCGACCGAGCCGCGCACGGTCACGCCGGGGCGCCGGCCGGTGATGGAGATTGCCGGGGTGCCGCACGAGCTGATCCGCTGGACTGCCCGGCGCAGCGACCAGATCGCCGCCTGCCTGGCCGAGCTGGAGCACGAGTACGTCACCGCCGTCGACGACGACGGCGAGCCGCGGTTCCTGCCCGTGGTCTCCGAGCGGGCTCGCGCCAGGCTGAACCAGATGGCCGCCCGTAGGACCCGCCCGGCCAAGCGGACGGCCCGCCCGCTCGCGCAGCTGCGCGCGTGGTGGAAGGCGAGCGCGATCCTCACCTCCGGGGTGCCCGTCGACGTCATCACCTCTCTCCTCGAGCACGCCCGCGCCGCGGCGGCCGCGATCCGGGCCCGGGTGGCCGCCGTGGTCGACATAGCGCTGGCGGCCGTCGACGTCGCCGCGACGGTGTTCGTGATGAACGACGGCGGCCGCTTCCACCGCAGGCACCTGCTCGCCGAAGCCCGCCGTCACCTCGCCCTCGTCCTGCGGGGCCGCCGCCGCGACCCCGGCCTGGACGACCAGATCGTGGCCGCCGCCATCTCCACCCACTGCCTGGACATCACCGAGCCGACGTCTGTGCGTGGCCTGGAGGCCGGCTACCGCCTCTACACCGCCCGGTGGTCCCTGTCCGACCTCCCCGCCCGCCGCCGCCCACCCACCCTCACGACCGCCCCGGACCGGCACCCGCCGACTGATCCCGGTGAGCCGGCCGAACTCCAGGCCCCGGGGCAGGCTGCGGGGGAGTGGGAGATCCCCCGCACCCCGCTCCCATACGAGCGTGCCGTCCTCGCCGGCGCGGTGGTCCGGGAGAAGCTGCGCACCACCACCGCAGCTCGGGGCCGGGCGTACGACGTCGTCGCGCACCAGCAGGCGGCGATGCCCGAGCAGTTGCTCCCGCCTGCGGCCGCCGCCCCCGAGCACGAGGACCAAGAGCCGGAGGCTGGACCCCGGGAGGCGATCGACATGACGGCGCTGCGAGCCCTGCGGGAGTCGCGTACGGACGTGGAAGCCCTCGATCTCACAGCCGGCCAGCTGCGCCACCTCCAGGACGCGTTCACCAGGGCGGCCGACTCCCGCGCCCGAGCGGACCGCCACGCTGCGATTTCTCGGTTTGGGGACAGTGGTGTGAGAGGCAGTCGGTTGTGGATGTGTTGATGCTGGTCGGGGGTCTTTTAGGGGGTGGGGGGGCACTGTCGTGGTGGTGAGAGACCGGTGGGGGTTCGCTGTCGTGGGTCTTTATCGCGGTACGTGTGACGCT
>NZ_JBEZNQ010000169.1:0-4778 GCF_040653315.1 Streptomyces sp. NPDC047981
GGCGTCGGAGCCGATGACGGGGGTGGCGCATGCCATGGCTTCGACGAGGACCATGCCGAAGGACTCCGCGGCGGTGAGTGAGGGGAGTACGAGGAGCGCGGCGTTGCGCATCTCGTCGAGCAGGGCCTCCGCGGAAACGGTTCCGGTGAAGTCCACGCGGTCGGTGATGCCGAGGTGTTGGGCCAGTGCCGCGTGGTCGGGCGCGGCGTCGCCGCCGCCGACCAGGCGCAGTCGGGCGTCGGGGGTTTCGGGTGCCAGTGCGGCGAAGGCGTGCAGGAGCACGTCGACGCCCTTCCAGGGGGAGGCTCGGTCGAGTCTGCCGACGAACACGATCGTGCGGGGCCGTGTGGAGGCCTTCGGTCCCGGGGTGAACAGTTCCACGTCGACCCCGGGCGTGATCTCCAGAGCCCCGGGACGGCTGAAGGCCAGCGAGACCGGGGAACTCGCGACGAGCGCGTCGGCGTGGGCGAACACCCGGGGCAGGGCGTACCGCTCATAGGCACGTACCAGCAGATCGACGTCCTTGTGCCCTTGGAGCATCGAGCCGGCGTGGTAGGTCATGACGGCCGGACGCCTTCCGGACACGGCGACCGCCAGATCCCCGAGGCCGGGGGCCGGTGCGTGGGCGTGGACGACGTCGACGTGGAGCCGGCGCAGCCAGCGGCGCAGCTGGAACGGCCACAACGGATTGACCGGTGTGTTGAGATGACGCACCCAGGTCCCCAGCCGGACGACCGGCACGCCGTCCTCCACGTCCACCGAGGTGCGCCATCCGGTCGTGCTCGCCGTGATGACCGCCGCCCGCATCCCCGGATCCGCGGCGACCGCTTGTGCCACCCGGTGCGCGTAGTGCTCGACACCGCCGCGCCGCGGCGGGAAGTTGGGCGCGACGACGGCGACCGTGCGCGCCCGGCGGCGGGGGTCGGCGGCACGGTCGAAGACCTCGACGGTACGGTCGCTCTGCCGGTCCCAGGTCAGCTCGCGGGCCACGTGCTCGCGGCCGGCGCTGCCGAGGCGCTGCGCCATGGCGTGATCGCCCAGCAGCGATCCGAGCGCCTCGGCCAGGCGCCGCTCGTCCCTGGGGGGCACGAGAAGTCCGTTGTCCCCGTCCGTGACGAGCGAGGGAATGCCGCCCACCGGGGTCGTCACCACCGGGCGCCCGCACGCCATGGCCTCGACGAGCACGCAGGGGAAACTGTCGAAGTGGGTCGGCAGTGCCAGGACGCGGGCGTCGCGGTAGGCCGAGACCAGGTCCGCGGGTTCGAGCCGGCCCCGGAAGGTCACGCGCCGGGAGAGGCCGAGACGCTGTGCGAGCGCCGCGTGGCCGGCGGCCCCCGAGCCGTCTCCGACCACGTCGAGGTGCACGTCGGGGAACGCGCCGGCCAGCCGCCCGATCGCCCGCAGCAGGTCGGGCAGCCCCTTGTAGGAGGCGGACCGCTCCAGCGAACCGACGAACACGATGCGCGGCACGTCCGGCACCGGGCTCGCGGGGAAGCGCTCAAGCACCACCCCCGGCGAGATGGTCGTGCACCTGCCCGCGAAGAGTTCGGGCAGGTCGCCCGGGACGTAGTCGGAGGAGCACACGATCTCCTGGGCACGGCCGGCGGTCCGGGCCAGCACCGTCCGCTCGTAGGTCGCGCAGACCAGGTCGGGCAGGACGTGGCCCTTGCGCATCCGGCCCGTGTGGTACGTCAGTACGAACGGCAGGTCGCCGCACGCCCGGGCCGCCGCGTCGGCGAACACGGGCACCGGCGCGTGCGCGTCGACGAGTTCGACGCCCTCCCGCTCGATCACGGTGCGCAGGAGCCTGCTCCAGTGCAGGCCCAGCGGTGTGTGGGAGATCCGCAGCGGAGCCGGCAGGCGGTACACAGGGAAGCCGTCGGGGTGGTCGTACCGTCCGCCGCGCGTTCCGCGGGGCGCGGTCGTGGCGACGACGACGCGCACGCCGTGCCGGGATCTCAGCGAGCGCGCGAGATTCCAGACGTACTGCTCCAGTCCTCCGAGGGCGGGAGGGAAGTAGGGGGAGGCGAGCAGGACGGCGCGCGGTGTCATGACGGTTCCTCCTTCGGTACGGGTCACGGCGCGGCGGGTGCGCGTGACGGAGCGGTCGTGAGGACGGTCATCGGCCGCCCCCCTTGCTCGGAGCAGGCCCCGGGGCGGCCGCCCGGCGGCGGGTGAACAGCGCCAGGCAGGCATAGCAGCCGGAAGCGAGGTTCCCCACGAGCCAGGCGAAGCCGATCCACAGCAGGCCCTTCGGGGCCCACGCGAGGGCGAGACCTACGCTCACCACCGTGAGGACGACGCCGCTCGCGACGAGGTGCCGGAGGCGGCCGGCCAGCTTGAGCCCGAAACTGGCCCACGTCCGCAGGGCGACCGCGAGGGCGCCGAGCGTCAGCACGATCAGTGGGCCCCGCGCGTGGTCCACGTAGGAGCCGCCGAACAGCCGCAGGACCAGGCCGGCGGCGACGACGAGGACGACCGAGGCGGGGACCTGCACGGCGGCGAGGAGCGCGGCCGAACGCCTGAGCATCTCCTTGAACCGCGTCTCGTCGAAGGAGACTTCGGCCAGCAGCGCCTCTCCCACGTTGTCGGACAGGGTGTTCAGCAGGTTCGCGATCTGGAAGGCGACGAAGTAGTAGCCCGCTGCGGCGGGACCGAGCCAGTGCAGCGCGATCAGCGGCGTCACCAGGATCGGCACCAGGGTCAGCGCGCTGAACACATAGCTTGCCGCCGAGAAGCCGGCCTGCGGGCGCAGGGAGACGCTGCTCAGCCGGACGTCGAAGCGGAAGCCGGCGCCGCGCCACAGGAAGAAGAAGGAGGCGAGCACCGCCACGGCGCAGGCGCCACCGGAGGCGGTGACGATTCCGTACGATCCGGCGCCCACGAGGAACAGCGGCAGGACGATCTTCGTGATTCCCTGGATCCCTCCGTCGACGACCAGGTTGTACTGCGGTTTGCGGACACCGATGAAGACGGAGTCGGTCAGCTGTTTCAGGGCGGAGAGGGCGCAGAACGCCACGAACGCGGCCGAGAGCAGCAGGTCGGCCCGGACGAACAGCAGGTCGCGGCCGTACCAGCGCAGCCCGAAGAGGTAGGCCGCCCCCAGGACGCAGGCGGCGCCCGCCACGAGGAGCACCGACTTGGTGATCTGCGCGTTGCGGGTCCCCGGGGGCGCGAGGAAGCGGATGAGCGTGCTGTTGAGCCCGAAGAGGCTGAAGAAGGCGATCAGTTCGATGGCCGAGATCAGGGTGGTGGCCAGCCCCACCTGCTCGGGCGGGTAGAGGCGCGCGACGATGATCCAGAAGACGAAGCCGAGGCCGGCCATCGCCAGCGACGCGGCCATGAGGAAGAACGAGCTGCGCGTCAGCTGGTCCTGACCCCGTGTGCCCTTGCCGCCTCCGCCGGCGGGTCGGGCGGGGCGGCCCGAGTACGGCTGTGCCCGCGCCGTCATCGGTAGATCTCCGCCCCGTCGCTGCTGTAGATCTTGTTCTTCGTCCCGTCCAGGAGCCCGGTGGGATACGTGTAGGTCACCAGGTCGCCGCCGTGGAAGATGGTGGCTTCGCCGTCGCGGACCACCGTGGTGCCCAGGAGCACGGGGGAGTCCTCGCGGATGAGCAGGGGGTGGATGTCGTTCCTCGCCGTGGTGGGGACGAGCACGCCCCCGTGGCTCAGGTTGTAGCGGTCGCTCAGGTTCTCCGACTGGACGTCCCCGAGCTGCCGGGGCGGGGTGTGGGCGGTCAGCCAGGCCATCGCCGCTCGCTCCTCGGCGTGGGGGTAGTAGACGTCGTAGTACGTGCCCGCGTTGTCGAGGTGCAGTTGCGGCGGATTCCCGCCGAAGATCCGGGGCAGCACGCCGGTCAGGTCGAAGAAGAGCAGGAGGACCACGGAGCAGGCGAGCGCCTCGGTCCACCGCCGTCCCACCCATCGGCACGCCCACACCACCCCGGCCGCGATGAAGGGCGCGAAGACGAACAGGCCCTGCTGGAAGGCGCGCAGGACGCCGTACTCGACGGAGAGCTGCGGCAGGACGGTGAGCAGCCCCAGGACCGCGACCGTGCCGACGGTCAGCGTCACCTGGTCACGGGTCGGGCGGAACTCCCTGCGCCGTCCCCGGAGGACGGTGACCAGGCCGACCAGCAGGAACACCTGCCACAGCCATGCGGCCGCGTGGCGCAGGGACTCGCCGACCGCCGACACGTCGACGCCCCGGTCCTCCACGGCCTGGCCGAGCGAGGTGAGGGGGAGACGGGGCTCCGGCGCGGCCTCGACCGCCCCGGCGGGGTCCACCGACCACGGCACGTACACCCCGTCCGCCCGTTCGGCGGCCGTGTCGCGCAGGGTGATGGTCTGGAAGTCGCGCAGCCGCTCCTCGGGGCTGCTCCTCGCCCCGCCGAACAGGCTGTACGAGACGTCGGACGACCAGGCCGTGGGCTGCTTGCCGCCCGTGACCTCCTGCACGGTGCTGACGACGGTGGACCGGAGCTGCCCGTCCGTGTGCGTCAGCGGGCCGGTCCACACGAGCGCCGCGGCCACGGCGGAGACGACGACCCACCAGGTCACGAAGGCCGGCTGCGCGGCGGCCGCAGGGCGCGCACGCCGGGTGCGCGAGAGCAGCCGCCAGCAGAGGTCCGCGCAGAGCGCCAGCGCGAGGGCCGCGAGGAAGACGTACGCCGTGGAGTAGTGCGCCAGGACGATCCCGGCGGCCAGCAGGACGAAGGTGATCCGACGGCGGCGCAGCGCGCGGCTCTTGTCGGTCAGCACGACCATGGCACAGCCGA
>NZ_JBEZNQ010000170.1:0-4723 GCF_040653315.1 Streptomyces sp. NPDC047981
GACACCCTCCACCAGACCCCCATCGGCGTCTTCCGCTCGGTGAAACGACCCGTCTACGACACCCTCATGGCCGACCAACTCGACACCGCCATCGAGCAACACGGCAAGGGCGACCTCACCCAACTCCTCACCGGCAACGACACCTGGACGCGCGATGAGTGACGCTTCCGAGTCGCACGCCCGCGAGTCGCACGCCCGCGAGTCGCACGCCGCCGAGTCGGACACCGACGGCCGGAACTTCCTCAGCGACAACACCTTCGGCGCGTCCCCCGAGGTCGCGGAGGCGCTCACCAGGGCCCTGGCAGGGCACTCCATGCCCTACGGGGCCGACCCGTACACGGACTCCGTCCGGCGCCGCCTCAGGGACCTCTTCGAGCGGGACCTCGACGTCTTCCTGGTCTCCTCGGGGACCGCCGCCAACGGCCTCGCCCTGTCGGCCCTCGCCCGGCCCTGGGGCAGCGTCCTGTGTCACTCCGGGAGCCATGTGCACAACGACGAGTGCGGGGCCGCCGAGTTCTTCACGGGCGGTTCCAAGGTCGTCACCGTGCCCGGCGCCGACAGCAAGGTCGACCCCGAGGCCCTGCTGCGGGAGATCCGGCGGCGCGCGGGCGACCGGCACAGCGTCCAGCCCTCCGCCCTCACCCTCAGCCAGGGCACGGAGACCGGCGGCGTGTACACCGTCGAGGAGATCCGCACCCTGTGCCTGATCGCCAAGGGTTCCGGGCTCGGCGTGCACATGGACGGCGCGCGCTTCGCGAACGCGCTCAGCAGGCTCGGCGTCAGCCCGGCGGAGATGAGCTGGAAGGCCGGCGTCGACGTGCTGTCGTTCGGCACGACCAAGAACGGCACGATGACCGCGGACGCGATCATCTCCTTCGACCCGGCGCTCTCCGCCGAACTGGCCGCCCGTGTGAAGCGGGCCGGGCAGCTCGCCGCCAAGGCGCGTTTCCACGCCGCCCAGCTCGACGCCTACCTCACCGACGGCCTCTGGCTGCGCAACGCCGGCCGGGCGAACGCTCTCGCCGCGCGTCTCAGGGACGGCCTGAGCGGTCTGCCGGGCGTCGAACTGCCCGGTGCGGAACTGCCCGGTGCGGAGCCGGAGATGAACATGGTCTTCTGCGGGCTCGCACCGCACGTCGTCAAGGGCCTGCTCGCCGATGGCTACGCCTTCTACCACGACCGCTGGGAGCCCGGCGTGGTGCGGTTCGTGACCTCGTTCGCGCACTCGGCCGCCGACGTCGACGCCCTGCTGTCGGCGGTCCGCCGGCACGCGGCCGAGCCGGCGGCGTCGGAGTCCCCGAAGCCGCCCGTCCCGCACCCCCGTGACCGGTCGTCACGGCACCACTGCGTGAGGGAATGACCCGGCGTACGGCCCGTCAGGAAGCGCCGGAGAAGCGGGAGCCGGACGCCGTCAGCGCGGGCTCCTGGCGGGCCGGGCCGTTCAGCAGGCTGTGCAGCAGCGCGGGGCGGCGCTCCGCGGAGACGTCCGCGAGGAGGGTCGCCAGGACGGCCATCCGGGCCTGCCCGGCGCGCAGCGTCCCGGCGGACACGGCTCCGGCGGCCACCAGGTCCACGGCCCCGCCGCCGGTGTAGAGCTCGGCGATCGGTCCGGCGGGGACCCGGGTGCTCAGGGCCACCAGGGTGCCCTGGGCGACGGCCGCGCCGACGGCCGCGGAGACCTCGGGGGTGGCGTTGCCCGCGCCGGTGCCGACGAGCACGACGCCGCCCGCCCCGGCCGCGACGGAGGTGTTCAGGAACAGCGGGTCGCCGTCGCTGTGGTGCATGACGACGTCGACCCGGGGCAGCGCCGCGGAGGTGCCGGTGGCCGTGGGCAGGGGGAGCGGAGTCGGGCGGTCCGGGCCGCGGCGGATGTGCACGCTGCCGAAGCCGACCTTCCCGAGGCCGCTCTCGGAGGGGTCCGCGAACGCGTCCGCCGCGAGGGTCTGCGTCTTCACCGTGCCGCGCGCCGCGTGCACCTTGCCGTCGAAGACCACGAGCACGCCCAGGTCGCGCACCGAGGCGGCGACCTGGAGGGCGTCGTACACATTGCCGGGGCCGTCGCCGTCGCCCGTGCCGAGCGGGCGCTGCGCGCCGGTGAAGACGACGGGGCGGGGGTCGGAGTGGTGCAGGTCCAGGAAGAAGGCGGACTCCTCCAGGGTGTCCGTGCCGTGCGTGACGACGACGCCGTCCACTCCTGGGTCGGCCAGCGCCGCGTGGACCGCGTGCAGCAGCGTGAGCTGGCGGGCGGAGGTCATCCGGGAGCTGTTGACGTTGAACAGGTCGACGACCTCGACCGTCACGCCCTCGGGCAGCGCCGAGGTGGCCAGGACGTCGTCACCGGAGGCGTCGGCGGCGTAACCGGTGCCCTGCCAGCGGCTGGCTATGGTGCCGCCCGTGCTGATGAGGGTGATCCGGCGGGGCCGGTCGTCGCGTGTCCGCTGCATGGGTGTCTGTCCCGGAGATCGAAGGTAGTCGCCTTCGCAACGATAGTTCAGCTTGTATGGAATATGATTGCGAGTTCCGCGCCGGAACCGTGAATTCCGGCATGCATAATTGCGTCATGGACCGGATCGACCGCAGCATCTTGCGTGAGCTTCAGGACGACGGCCGACTGACGAATCAGGAGCTCGCCCAGCGCGTCGGCCTCAGCGCCTCCGCGTGCCTGCGCCGCGTGCGGCAGCTGGAGGAGGACGGGGTGATCCAGGGGTATCGCGCCGTGATCGACCCCTCGGCCGTCGGACGCGGCTTCGAGGTCCTCGTCTCGATCGAGGTCCGGCGCGACCGGGAGACCGTCGAGGCCTTCGAGGAGGCCCTGCAGTCCATCCCGGACGTCATCGAGGCGTACCGCCTCTTCGGCAGCCCCGGCTGCCTCCTGCGTATCGCGGTCGCCGACCTCGCCGCGTACGAGCGCCTCTGGATCGAGCGGCTGACCTCGCTCGCCGGTGTCACGGAGGTCAACTCGCAGATCATCATGAAGCGGGTCAAGGAACCGCGCGGACTGCCGGTCGAACGCTGATGACGTCCGCGAAGGGCCGCTCGCAGTCCACTCGTGTCGGTGTTGGGCCGAACGGGTGAGAAACGGGAGGATGGGCGCATGAGTAGGTACGAGAGGTACGACGTCACCGACGCACAGTGGGAGGGCCTCGCCCAGGTCGTCCCCCTGCGCGGCCGTGACGAATGGCCGTCCAGGGTCGACCACCGCGCGATGCACGATCCCTACGAGGCCGCCGAGCATCGCCGCATGGTGGTCCTGCGTGTGCAGGTCTTCGCCGACGCCCGTGAGGTCGCCGAGTACCTCATCGCCAGGATCCCGGTCCTCCTCGACCTGACCAGCGCGGACACCGAAGTCGCCAAGCGCATCCTGGACTTCAGCAGCGGCGTGGTGTTCGGTCTCGGCAGCGGGATGCACCGCGTCGACCGCAACGTCTTCCTGCTCGCCCCGGCCGGCACGGAGGTCGAGGGCGCGCCGGACGCGGAGGCCGGGGACGACGTGGCCGGGGCGGCCGTCCCTCGATCGTAGGAAGCTGGACAGGGCGTAACGGTTCGTCATCCGCGCCGCTGCGTACGGTCCGATCATGGACTCCACCGGCGGCCACACGCCCGATTCCGCCTCCTCCCTCTCCTCGTCCTCCCTCTCCGCTTCCTCCGCCGCCTCCCCTGCCTGTACGACCCCGGTCCGGGCACCGTTACGCGGCCCCACCGGAGAGCGGGCTCCCGGGGTGGGCGGTACGACGGTGGCGGGTGGGCCGGTCGGTCCCGGCGCGCGGGCCGCGCGCCGGGACGCGCTGCGGCAGTTGATGGACGCCTCCGTGCGCAGGCCCGCCCGCCCCGCCGTCACCGAACTCCGCCTCTCCGCCTTCGCCGCGCACCGCGCCGCCGTCCATCCGCTCGGCCCCGTGACCCTCTTCACCGGGGCGAGCGGCAGCGGCAAGTCCAGCGCCCTGCGCGCCTACGAGGCGCTCGCCCGGCTCGGCGCGGGTGAGGACCTGGCCGCCGCGTTCCCCGGCGCCGCCGCCCACGTGCCCGAGCGGGCCCGGCCCGACGCCCAGGGGCGGCGCGGCTTCCGGATCGGCTGCACCGTCGATGGACCCGCAGGACCCGTCCGCCTCGACCTCGCGGTCCAGGTCGAACCCACGGTCCGCATCGTCGGCGAACGGCTCACCTGCCGCGGCCGTACGCTCCTCACCACCGCCCTGCGCGACCCCGGCCGCAGCACCGTCCAGGCCGAATGGCACACCGCCGGTGCCACGCCCGTCACCCGGGCGCCCTTCCCCGACGACCGCCTCGGCACGGCGCTGCTGCCGTTGCGCGTGGCCGGCAAGACGAAGGGGCAGCTGGAGGTGCTCGCCGCGGCAGAGCAGGTGGTCGTGGCGCTGCGCTCGGTCTTCCCCTGCGATCCCGAGCCCGCCCGGATGCGGGGTTCCGTGCCCGTCGGTGAGGGTCGGCTGCTGCGCGGCTGCGACAACCTCGCGGAGGTGCTGCACCGCACCGCGTCCGAGTGCCCCCGCCGGCACGCGCGGCTCGCCGTCGTGGCGGGCGCCGGCTGCGCGGGCGTGGTGACCGGGCTGCGGGTGGAGGAACTGCCCGACGCGACGGTACGGGCGCTCCTGGAGCGCGCGCCGGGCGGAGTCGTTCTTGTTGCAGAGGTAGATTGAGTCGTTGACCTGTTCGTTACAGTATTCCATCATCGTGGAGATCTGGACGCGCCTTAGCAGCGCACCGC
>NZ_JBEZNQ010000171.1:0-4707 GCF_040653315.1 Streptomyces sp. NPDC047981
GGGCCGGACCGGGTGAGCGGTGGTCCGTCTCCTTACTTCTTCCGTGGCCGATTGGATTCGACATGACCGTTCGGGGGATCGGCCGGCGTACGCCGGGGAGCGCGCCGCCCGTCGGGTCGGCGGGCTGCGCCGCCGGGGTCACCGGCATCCCGCCGAGCCGGGCCTGCGGCCCGGGGTTCCCCGACACACGGGGGTCCGGCGCGCCGGGGACCGGACCGGCGGAGGGGGCCGCGGAAGGACCCGCGGAGGGGACGGACACGGCACCGGACGCGGCGGCCGGCGTCGACGGCTCGGGCGCGCCCCAGGAGACCTTCTGGTCGCGGTCGCCGCCGAAACCGGTCTGCCGGGAGGCGTCCGCCTGCCACGCGGAGGCCGGCTCGGGCTCGACGCCGGCCGCGAGGGGCTCCTCGTCGAAGAAGTGAGGTCCTGTCTCCTCCACCGCGGGCACCACGGGCGCGGGTGACGGGCTCGGGAGCGGCGCCGGCGCCACGGGCACGGCCGAGGCGGGGGCGGCCGGCGCGAGTTCGCCGTCCTTGGGAGCGGGCCGACTCGTCCCGGGTACCCAGGCGCCCCCGTTCCAGTACCGGATGTATCCGGGAATGGAGGGGTCCGGGTAGTACCCGGCCTGCGGGACCTCCCCGCCGGCTCCAGGAGGAGTAGCCACTGCCCCGACTCCGTTCCGTGACGACGCTTCTACGACCTTGGGCCCGCGGGCCCAAGGAGGACAGTAACGAAGAACGGCGCCGCAAGAAGACCGAGGCCGCGAGAAACCCGCCTTCGAGCGACATACCCACGGAACCCGCGACTCACCGTCACGTTCAGGCCGTCGATCCGCTCCCGCGGATTCCCTCGCGGAATCTCTTCAAAAAACTTTCCCGAAGTCGCGTAATGGCACGCATCCGCCCCGCTCTCTCCCTGTGAAGGCCCACCCGGGGCCCCACACCCGAGAGGACGTACCGCCATGCAGAACACCGAGAACACCGTCGTCGAGCGCGAGCTGGAGCTGAAGCTGGTGCTCTCCCCCGAGCGCTCCATCCCCGTCCCGGCCCGTCTCGTCTACCGCACCGACGACCCGTACGCCGTCCACATCACCTTCCACATCGGCTCGGAGTACCCGGTCAACTGGACCTTCGCCCGTGAGCTGCTCGTGGAGGGCGTCTTCCGGCCCTGCGGCCACGGCGACGTCCGGATCTGGCCCACGAAGGTCGACGGCCGCAACGTGGTCCTGATGGCGCTCTCCTCCCCCGACGGCGACGCGCTCCTGGAGGCGCCCTCGGCGCAGGTGTCCGCCTGGCTGGAGCGGACCCTGCGCGCCGTCCCGCCGGGCACCGAGTCCGAGCAGCTCGGCATCGACGAGGGACTGGCCGAACTGCTCGCCACCACCTCGGTCGCCGACGACCTGTGGCTGCGGGACCCGTGGCCGTCGGACGAGTCCCAGGACGGCGAGGCGTGAGCGCCGCCCTCGGGAAGGCGAGAGGGTCAACAGAGGCGAGAGGGCCGGCAGAGGCCAGAAGGTCAGAAGAGCTTTCCGGGGTTCAGGATCCCGAGCGGGTCGAAGGTCTGCTTGATGCCGCGCTGCAGTTCCACCCCGACCGGTCCCAACTCCCGCGCCAGCCACTCCTTCTTCAGCACGCCCACACCGTGCTCGCCGGTGATCGTGCCGCCCAGCTCCAGGCCGAGCGCCATGATCTCGTCGAAGGACTCCCGGGCCCGCCGCGACTCGTCCTCGTCGGCGTGGTCGAAGCAGACGACGGGGTGGGTGTTGCCGTCGCCCGCGTGCGCGCAGACGCCGATGGTCAGGTCGTACTTGGCGGCGATGGCGGCCGTGCCGTCGAGCATCGCGGCCAGCTTCGTACGCGGTACGCACACGTCGTCGATCATCGTCGCGGACTTGACCGTCTCCAGCGCGGTGAGCGAAAGACGGCGTGCCTGGAGGAGCAGTTCGGACTCGGCAACGTCCTCCGCCGGTACGACCTGGGTGGCCCCGGCCGTCGCGCACAGCTCCCCGACGGCGGCCAGATCGGCGGCGGGGTCGGGGGTGTCGAAGGCGCACAGGAGCAGCGCCTCGGTGGTGTCGGGCAGCCCCATGTTCGCCAGCTTGTTGACGGCACGGATGGTGGTGCCGTCCATCAGTTCGAGCAGCGACGGCGTATGGCCGCGCTCCATGATCGCGCAGACGGCCTCGCAGGCGGCCGCCGAAGAGGGGAACTCGGCGGCAAGGGCGAGCTGGCGCGGTGGACGCGGACGGAGCGCGAGGGTCGCCCCGACAACGATGCCGAGACTGCCCTCGGAGCCGACGAAGAGCCGGGTCAGGTCATATCCGGCGACGCCCTTGGCGGTGCGCCGGCCGGTGGAGAACAGCCGCCCGTCGGCGAGGACCACGTCGAGACCGAGGACGTACTCCGCCGTCACCCCGTACTTCACACAGCACAGCCCGCCGGACGCGGTGCCGATGTTGCCGCCGATCGTGCACATCTCCCAACTCGACGGGTCCGGCGGGTAGTACAGGCCGTGTTCGTCGACGGCCCGGGACAGGACGGCGTTGACGACGCCCGGTTCGACGACGGCGATCCGGTCGACCGGGCTGATCTCCAGGATCCGGTCCATCTTGACGAGGGAGAGCACGATGCAGCCGTCGGAGGCGTTCGCGGCGCCGGACAGGCCGGTGCGCGCGCCCTGCGGGACGACCGGGACGCGTAGCGCGGTCGCCGTGCGCATCACGTGCTGGACCTGCTCGACGGTGCGCGGGAGCACCACGACGGCGGGATCGCCGGCCGCGCAGAAACTCGCCATGTCGTTCGCGTAGGAGGCGGTGACGTCCGGGTCGGTGATCAGCGCCTCGGCGGGCAGGCCCGCACGCAGGTCCGCGTGGAGCCGCGTCAGAAGATCGTCCATGCGTCCAGCCTGGCACTCGGGGCCATCGGTGTGAACCCGCCGCCGTCGACCTTGTGTGCTCTTCGTACAGGCGCCGCGACGGGCGCACAGTGAGCGGCATGAAGACGGAGAACGTGTCGCGGTCGGTCCTGGCCGCCGGGGTGGGCGCGGTGCTCGCGGCGACGGCGCTGCTCTACGCCCCCGAGCTGGCACCGGGCCTGTTCGACCAGGGGCCCGCGCGTCCGCCCGGCCCCGCCGACCGCGCGGTCCTCGCGGCGAACGCGGGCGCGCAGGCCTCGCTGCCCGACCTGGCCGCGCTGATCGGCGACCGGGAGAAGTGGCTGAAGGACCATCCCGCGGACGAGGCGTCATGGGCCGTGCTGGGGACGGCGTACGCCGAGCGGGGCGCGCGGCGCGCCGACACCGCCGACTTCCCGCGCGCCGAGCACGCCCTGAAGCGCTCGCTGGAGGTACGGCCCGCCGCGCGCGGCAACGTCGACGCGCAGCTGGGGCTCGGCGCCCTGGCGAACGCGCGGGGCGACTGGCGGACGGCCAGGACCTGGGGCGAGGCGGTCCGCAAGGAGGACCCGAAGCGCTGGTCGGCGTACCCGGTGCTGATCGACGCGTACAACGGGCTCGGCGAGTACAAGGCCGCGCAGCAGGCGCTCGCGACCCTGGAGGAGCTGCACTCGGGCGCGGCGGTGAGCGCGCGGACGGCGCAGATGTACCGCAACCGGGGCTGGCGCGAGGACGCCGCGGCGGCGGCGAACGACGCGGTCGCGCAGGCCGAGTCGGGCGCCGACAAGGCGGCGGCGGTGGCGCGGCTCGGGGATCTGGCGTGGGAGCGGGGTGAGCCCGCGGAGGCCGTGGAGGAGTACGGGAGGGCACTGCGGCTCGTACCGGAGCACGGTCCTTCCCTGGCCGGGCGGGCCCGCGCGCTCGCGGCGCTCGGCCGCACGGACGAGGCGCTTGCCGACTACCGGGCGGCCCTGGCCCGGCTGCCGCGCCCGGAGTACGTCCTGGAGGCGGGCGAGCTCTACGAGTCGCTGGGCCTGGACGGGGACGCGCGGAGCCAGTACGCGCTGCTGCGGACGCGGGCGTGGGTGGGCGCGGAGGTCGTCCTCGGCCTCTACGAGGCGGACCACGGCGACCCGGCGGCGGCGGTGCGGCGACTGAAGGCGGAGTGGGCGCGCGGGCACCGGTCGGTGCAGGTGGCGGACGCGCTGGGGTGGGCGCTGTTCCGGGCCGGGGAGCCGAAGGAGGCGTTGGAGTACGCGAAGAGGGCGACGGACGAGGGGCTGCGCAGCGCGCTGTTCTCGTACCACCGGGGCGAGATCGAGCGCGCGGTGGAGGCGTTCGGCCCGGCCCGCCGCCATCTGGCGGAGGCGCTCCGCATCAACCCGGCCTTCTCGCCGCTGCTCGCCCCGAAGGCCCGCGAGGCGGTGACGGCGCTGGGCGACCCGCCGGACGTCCTGCCGAAGGAACTGCAGCGGGAACCGGAGCCGGAACGGGGGGCGCCGCGTCCGGCGAAGCCGGGGAAGCTTTCGGGCTCCTCGGAGGCGTCGGGCTCGTCGCAGCGGCCGGGCGCGGGGAAGCCCGCTCCCGCGGAGGCGGCGGGCGCGCCGACACCGGCTCCCCGCACGGCACCGACGACGCAACGGTCGCCCGGGTAGGACCGGGGCGCACGGTCGGAGACGCGGCGCCCGGTCGGGGCAGGGGCGCAAGGTCAGGACCGGGACGCGCGGTCAGCGACGAAGGGCGCGGCCGGAGACGGCGCGCGCGGTCCGAGACGGAGGGCGCGGTCACAGACGGTGGCGCCGCCGCGTCGCCGGC
>NZ_JBEZNQ010000172.1:0-4549 GCF_040653315.1 Streptomyces sp. NPDC047981
CGCATCTTCCGCAAAGCCCGCTGCAGCCCCAACCGCATGACGGCCATCGCCGCAGCCGTCCTCACTCCGGAGCGTCAACGCTGAAAATGCTCACTCAACCGAATTGCCGAAATAGGGAAGGCCGTCCTCGCCCCTCAGCTCGCATCAACGTCTGGTCGGAAAACGCTTGTGCCCCTTGGGGCGGCCGGGATGACCCGCTTGAGTGCGTCATCTCTTGCCCCTGGAGCAGGCGAAGCGGAAACGCTCCCATGGCAGGCTGTCTGATGTTCCCGATCGTAATCAGGCGAAGAACAACAGGAAGTCTGATGTTTACCCTTGACCACTGCCTTACTCTGGCCGGTGACCTCCAAGAAGCCATCCGAAATATGGTGATCTCTGGGCATACGCGCGAGGAGGCCATTCAAGCCGTACTCCACAGCGCCCAAGTGGAACCATACTTCGCTGAGTATGAACATCGGATGGATTTTGTAGAATACGCCGCTACCTCTCCGGACGGGTCCCCCTGCCCTTGGGTCGGAGACTTCTGCGCGTTCCTGTGGATCGGCTTCCGAATCCAGAACATAAACCTGCACAATCGGGAGAACTATGAGTATCTCAAGAAAATCGTTCCCGCCGGCGTAGAGGTGGACTTCTTCCTGCTTCGGGGAAACGGAATCACCATCCTCACTTTCGAGCAACAAGCGCGCCAACTGACCCACCGCCTGCAAAATCTAGGATGCATCAAGAAAAAGGTCGGTAGAATTACGGACCCAGGGACCCTTGAGGTTTCCTGCCCTGATGAATGGTTTCCGAGGGTAGCCGAACTTCTCAAGGCGACGGGTACGAAGAAGCGTGTAGTGAAGATGCTAGCGCCTATCGGCAGTGAATTTTCACCTGGCGTCTCGGCATCTTCAGAGAGCAGCGAAACGAAGTCGGAGAACTGTGCGATCTGCCTAGAAAACGTAGGGGGGAAGCCCTTCAAGATATGGTGCGAGGAAGGAAAGCACGAGTTCCATAATAAGTGCATCGACGAATGGGCGCTGAGGGGGCTGAAGGAAAATAGGAATCCCACCTGCCCGGCCTGCAGGAGGGACCTTGCTTCATGGCCATCAAAGTGGCTTGTCCTCCACGAGATTCCAGTTCATCGCGAATCCAATTGGGACGATTTTACATTCGCTGGATACCATAAGATTGTGGAGGGTCTACGCCGACTCAAGCTGATAGGTCGCACGGCGGAGCAGCGTTATGATGACCTCGCGCAATCCACTCCTATCGTCCGCAGGCTTGGGGAAGGGGGGAAGCCAGCGATGATGGCGGCCATTTCGCATCTTGAACATGAAAGAATGGGAGAGCTGGAGAATTTGCTTAGGGATGTGGGCGATTTTATGATAGCGCCACTTCTCGGCAAGCCCGGCACCGAGGCGTTTCTATCCTGAATACCGAGTTCGAACTCGTAGTGTTGTCGTAGGGGCTGACGGCGGCAATCTCCTGCGGTATCACTCGATCGTGCCCGATCTGAGGAGGCTCAGTGAGCCCTTTTCATCCTGAGTGTTCGCAGGTCAGGAGGGTGTGAACGGTCTTGATGATCTGGCTGGTGCGGTTGGTGGAGCATGGTGCCTGTCGCAGGATGCGCCGTGACTTCAGCCGGGCGAAGGCGTGTTCGCCTGGCGTGCGGAGTCGCGCGTGGTCCCGGTTGAAGTCCTGGTAGTGCGGCGGCTGGATTCGGTGGTGGTAGTAGGGGGTGCGGACGGTGGCGCCGGCGCCTTGGTAGGCGTGGTCGGCGGGGACGAGGATCTGTCTGGTGAGGCGGGTCTGGACGATGTCGTGGGGCCCGGGCCGCGGTCGGGGCGTGGGTGCGCCCGGGCAGAGCACGGGAGAACCACAGCGGTGTGTCGTCCCGGCGGGCGATGACCTGCACGTTCATGCTGTGCTTGCGGTGTTTCGTCGAGTAGTACGGCTCGTCCGCGCGGATCCGGTCGATGGGGATCAGAGTGCCGTCAACGATCACATGGTCGCCCTTACCCAGTCCGGCGAGGGCCTCGTGCAGGCCCGGCGACCACGCGGCCAGGACGTCCAGCGTCTCGTCGACGTACCGCCAGGCCGTTGCCGTGGAGACACCGAAACCGCCCCCGAGCTGCGGGAACGTTTCGTTCTCCCGCAGGTGGACGAGGGTGAGCAACGCCTGTTTGAAGCAACCGAGCTGGCGCCAACGGATGTTGCGGGCCAGTCGATGCTCATACAGCAGCCAGGCCACATGCTCGACGAGCTCATGCGGGACGTCGAGCGTGGCAGGATACGGAACCAACAGGGCCCCTTCGGTCGCCAGCGTGTTGAGTGGAATCACCACGCCAACGACGAGGGGCCCTGCCACGTCACCACCCCTGCTGACCAGCCCATTTCACCCTTCAGCACAGGATGAAAGAGGCTCAGTGACGAGGACCGGGTCACCGAACCGACACCTTCCGCACCTGGCTCCTGGCAGAACGCTGGACACCAATCGATCCCACGGACCGGTGGACTGACCTGGAAGCCGTACGCGGAGAGGAACGGCTGATCTGCGAGGCCAAGGGCCGCACCAGCGAGAAAGGCATCGACGCCGACATCGCCTACGGCCAACTGCTGCGCCGCATGACGAGCCAGAACCCGCACATCCGCTACGCCCTCGTCGTGCCGTCCACCTCCCTCAAGGCCGCCACACGCGTTCCGGCCCACGTCCGCCAGCTCCTGCGCATCGACGTGTACGAGGTAACGGACGATAACCGGGTATGCCGGCCGACCAACTGATCGGTGTGGGTGCTGCGTCGACATGGCCGGTGAGGCAGGTGTTGATGGCCGTCAGCAGAGCGTCATCTGTTCGTCGTCGGTGAGGTCGAAGCGCGTGATCAGGTTGCTCCGCAGACCGCCGTCCTCCAGCGCTTGTGCTTCTCGCGCATTGCGGACGAAGACCCGCTGGTAGACCAGTTGCGGGGAGAGAAGGAGGACTTCGGGGCAGGGCCGCATGATGCCGTACAGACGGCCGAAGGTGTGGACCGGTACGCCGTAGGCGAAGCACGCTTCGGCTCCTGCATTGTCGGGAATCCACACCCGGAGCCGCTCCCGCTTCCACGCCCCGTCCACTCGCGTAGGTATCTGACGCGCATCCGTGCGGAAAGCGTGACCGTCGGCAGCCCGCTATGCCGACCGGCCGACCGTGTCACCGAGATGATCTCCGCCTACGAAATTCTTGCCAGAGCCACGTTCACTTTGTACGCCGACAACCTGAGGAGTGCTTCTTCCCACGCGACGAACAGGACCCTAGAAAAGTCCCATCGTTGCAGGTCAGGAGAACTCCTCCTGTCTTTTATCAAGCATCGGACGCAACCGCTCGTGAAAGCGCGAGGCTAGTGCGTCCGCGTGAAGCAGTGCGAAGCCACCAGATTGCGCGATCGATCCCATCAACTGCCCGTTCAGGTTCCCTTATGGCTATTGTCACAGAGAATCGGCGCTCTTAAGTTTACTTTGCGACGCGAGCTCGCTGCCTCATATGCCGAAGCCAATACTGCGCCTATGCTCGTAGGGGTAGGCGTAGGGTTTCTACCCAAACCCGAACGTCCACCCTTGAGGCAATCGCCTTCCCCGGCTTTATGCGTAATCAATGCCGAGTAGTCAACTGAAAGGACTATCGTGCAAATTCCCGACGAGGAATCGCTCAAGTCTTACTTTGTCGAAGCGTCAGTTTCGGCAGCTTTTCACGCTGCCAATGAAACCAATAATGTGGAGATCGACAATGTCGGCTACTGGGACGTCCTGTGCCGAAAACTCACACAAGCGCTAGGTAGTGGACTCTGGAGCACCCCTGCCGGCTGGAATGAGGATCCGCTTTCCAGTCACTTTCTTCACAGCTTCGGTCATCTGCGCAACTACGGCGCGTACGTCAGCTCCTGTATTCGCTATCGGCAGAACAAGTGCAGCGACGCCGAGGAAAATGATTTGCGCTGGCACTCCCAGGCGGTTATTGACGAGTGGTTTGCCAAATATCGCAACGATTTGCGGAAACTTTGAGGATGCCTCACGTGGTTTCCTTCGTGAGCCTATTGTATTGATCAGAAACGGTTCGGGTTCCGTTTCGCAGGGCGCTGACCTGCGGCGTTGTGTGCCGGAAGCGTGAACTGTGAGAGTTTCCCGTCAATGAGCCTGTTTCATCCTGAATTGTGGCAGGTCAGGAGTGTGTGGTCGGCTTGGACGGTGGTGCCGATGCACAGGATGAAAGAGACTGAGCATTTTCAGCGTTGACGCTCCAGAGTGAGGACGGCTGCGGCGATGGCCGTCATGCGGTTGGGGCTGCAGCGGGCTTTGCGGAAGATGCGCCAGGACTTGAGTCGCGCGACGCTTCGTTCGACCGGTGCTCGCGCCGCTGACAGGGCCCGGTTGATCGTCTGCTGGGTCGTGGTGAGGTCCCGGTTCGGAGGCCGTCTGGCCGGTGTGGTCACCCAGTGGCCGGCGCCGATGTAGGCGCGGTCGGCGAGGACGGGGACGCCTTGGCGTTCGCAGATTTGGATGATGTGGTGGGTGCGGGCAGCGGTCAGGTCGT
>NZ_JBEZNQ010000173.1:0-4544 GCF_040653315.1 Streptomyces sp. NPDC047981
TGGCCTCCGGGGGCAGGCCCGACGGGGCGGCAGCCGCCCCGTCCGGAACCTTGTCGAACTTGTCAGTCACAACGACTGCCCTTCAGTGGTACGTAGGGGTCAGGAGCCGCCGTTGATCTTGGCCGCGGGGATCGCGCCGTCGCCGGCACCCCACTTGTCCAGGGCGGCCTTGTAGGTGCCGTCCTTGATGATCGCGTCGAGAGCTGCCGCCAGGGCGTCGCGCAGCTGCGTGTCCTTCTTGTCGACGGCCATACCGAAGAAGCCGGCGTCCGTCTTGTTGGCGATGGCCTCGAAGTCGTTGCCGCCACCCGCGGTCTTCGCGATGTACGCGGCGACCGGGGAGTCGTTCAGGTCGGCGACGGCGCCGCCCGCCTTCACGCGGGTCTGGGCCTCGGCGTCGGTCGGGAAGGACTCGAAGGTGAGGGCGGGCTTGCCGTCCGCCTTGCACTTCTCGGCCAGGTCCTTGGCGGCCTGCTCGTACGTCGTGCCCCGCTGGACGGCGAGCTTCTTGCCGCACAGGTCGTCGAGGGACTTGATGTTCTCCGGGTTGCCCTTCTTCACCAGGATGCCGGTGGAGGCGGTGAAGTAGTCGACGAAGTCGACACCGGAACCGGTCTTCTGGCCCTTGTCGTCCAGACCCTCCTGGCGGGCCTTGGTGTCGGTCATCGAGGACATCACGATGTCCGTACGACCGGTCGGCAGCGCGGTGAGCAGGGTGTCGAACGTGCCGCTGGTGAACTGGAACTCCACACCGAGCTGCTTGCCGAGCGCGGCGGCGATGTCGGGGTCGACACCGACGATCTTCTCGCCCTCCTTGAACTCCATCGGGGCGTAGGTGGCGTCCGTGCCCACCTTGATGACGCCCGACTTCTGGATGTCGGCGGGCAGCTTGGAGAACAGCGGCGCGCTGGAGGCGGGGCCGGTCTTCGTGCCCTCGGCGGTGGAGCCGCCCTCGGTCTGGTCGCCGCAGGCGGTCAGCAGCATGGAGCCGGCGACCGCGATGGCGGCGACCGCGGCAAGACGGGACGTGCGGGTCTTGGCGGCGGTCGTACAGCGCGTGGAGCGTGCGGTCATGGTCGGGTTCCTCCGGCGTGTGAGGGAGTTGCCATAGGCCGCGCGCACGCACCTTCGGGTGTCGCGACCTCGTGTGATTACGCGCATCTTGCCATTCGGACGGCGACAAACAGACGGCCACGCATGTCAAAATCGGGTAACGGGTGACCCCCGAACCTCAGAGACCCCGTGGACACGGGCCGAACCTCTTCCGGGGAATGCTCCCCGAAGCCGGAAAATCTCCGGTTGATCTCGCCATCTGGACGACACAAAGGCCACGATCCGGTCTACACGAGTCCGTGTCCGGAAATGGGGCGACGCGCCTGCTCTGCGCAAGGTGCCGTTACGTCCGTATGAGCCGCGTCACCGCTCCGCAATGGACTCGTCTACGGTGATGTACGTCCGGTAAGAAGGATCCTTACACCCCTCATCCGGGGCTCAGGGCGCGTTGTGCGGCGCGCCCGCGCGGTTGCCAGACACGGCGACCGCGGGACCCGCCCACCCCTCCTCAACAAGGAGTGGCCACCCTCAAATGAAGAAGACTTAAGGGGTCAACCCAATGGCAGCGGAGATCGTCAATCCTCGCAGCGAGAGCGGTACGGATGGGGCTCAGGAGCCCTTCGATCCGGCCTTCGCGCTGCACCGCGGCGGCAAGATGGCCATCTCGGCCACGGTGCCGCTGCGCGACAAGGACGACCTGTCCCTCGCGTACACGCCCGGCGTCGCCAAGGTGTGCACCGCGATTGCCGAGCAGCCGGAGCTGGTCCACGACTACACCTGGAAGTCCCAGGTCGTCGCGGTCGTGACCGACGGTACGGCAGTGCTCGGACTCGGCGACATCGGCCCGGAGGCCTCGCTTCCGGTCATGGAGGGGAAGGCCATCCTCTTCAAGCAGTTCGGCGGCGTGGACGCGGTGCCGATCGCGCTCGCGACCACCGACACCGACGAGATCGTGGAGACCGTCGTCCGGCTCGCCCCCTCCTTCGGTGGGGTGAACCTGGAGGACATCTCGGCGCCCCGGTGCTTCGAGATCGAGCGCAAGCTCCAGGAGCGCCTGGACATCCCCGTCTTCCACGACGACCAGCACGGCACCGCCGTCGTCACCCTCGCCGCGCTCCGCAACGCGGCGAAGCTGACCGACCGGGGCCTCGGCGACCTGCGCGCGGTCATCTCCGGCGCCGGCGCGGCCGGTGTCGCCATCGCCAAGTTCCTCCTCGAGGCGGGGCTCGGTGACGTGGCCGTCACGGACCGCAAGGGCATCGTCAGCCGTGACCGGGACGACCTGAACCCGGTCAAGCGTGAACTCGCGGAGATCACCAACAAGGCGGGCCTCACCGGCTCCCTCGAGGACGCCCTGGCCGGCGCGGACGTCTTCATCGGCGTCTCCGGCGGTACGGTCCCGGAGGCCGCGGTCGCGTCCATGGCGCCGAACGCGTTCGTGTTCGCCATGGCCAACCCGAACCCGGAGGTCCACCCCGACGTCGCGCACAAGTACGCGGCCGTCGTGGCCACCGGCCGTTCGGACTACCCGAACCAGATCAACAACGTGCTCGCCTTCCCCGGCATCTTCGCGGGCGCCCTCCAGGTCCGGGCCTCCCGGATCACCGAGGGCATGAAGATCGCCGCGGCGAACGCCATCGCGGACGTGGTCGGTGACCAGCTCGCCGCCGACTGCGTGATCCCGTCGCCGTTCGACGAGCGCGTGGCCCCGGCCGTCGCGAACGCCGTCGCCGCCGCCGCGCGCGCCGAGGGCGTGGCCCGCCGCTGACGCGGCTCCACACCCGCCGATCCGGATCACCCGGGTCCGGCTCTGGCTCTGGCTCTGTAGTGGGCCCCGAACGCTTCGTCCATCCGAAGCGTTCGGGGCCCTTTCGTGTGTGGTGAACCGGATGGGTGTACTGGCAGTACACACCGATGGTGTGTACTGTGAGTGCATGAGTCCTCTGCCCCGGTTCCACCGCCTCCCCGCCGAACGCCGGGAGGCGATCCTGGCCGTCGCGCGCGAGCAGTTCGCCGCGCACGGGCCCGAGACCGCCTCGTACAACAAGATCATCGAGGCGGCCGGCTTCTCGAAGACCGCCGCCTACCAGTACTTCGACGGCCGCGACGACCTGCTCGCCGCCGTTCTGGAGGACGTACGGGAACGACTGCTGGGCGTCCTCGGTCCCTGGGGGCCCGCCGACGGCCCCGACGACTTCTGGGCGCGGCTGCGGGCCGGGACGGGTGCGCTCGGCGCGCACCTCGCCGCCCACCCCGACGACCTGGCGCTCGCCGAACGCGCGGTACGGGTGTCCGGCGGCGGCCCCTGGACGGCCTGGTTCGACGCGCTCGTCCGGGACGGCCGGCGCCTTGGTGTCGTCCGCACCACCGTCGACCACTCCCTCCTGGTCGCCGCCACCGAAGCCGTCCTGCGCGCGGCGGACGGCTGGGCCCTGGAGAAGCTGCGCGCGGGGGACCACGAGGTCGAGGACGAGCAGGTGTGGGCGCTCCTCGCCGGCCTCTGGGGCGGGGAGGGGCCATGACCACCACCGGAGAGGTGCGGGAGCCCGCCGAGGGTGCCGTGTCACCGACCCCTTACCCCGGAGTCGTCGTCGACTGGCGCATACCGGCGACACCGCCCGGCGCGGCCGGAGGCCTCGAGCGCTTCATGGGGCCCGGCAAGACCCGCGCCGAGTCCCTCGTCGAATTCGGCGGGGTGGGCGTGTGCGCCGCGCTGCTCGCCGTCGGCGTCGGGACGACCGACCTCGCCCGCGGCTGGAGCTGGGTGCAACTCGTCGTCCTGGCGCTCGTCGGACTCGACCTCCTCGGCGGCATCGTCACCAACGCCACCAACGCGGCCAAGCGCTGGTACCACCGGCGGAGCCCTGGTGCCCGGCGTGCCCGGCTGGCCTTCGTCGCCGCCCATGTGCTCCACCTCGTCGTGTTCGGACTCGTGATCCTCGGCGGCGACCCCGCCTGGATCCTGGGGAACACCGCGCTGCTCGTCATCGGCGCCCTCCTCGTCGAGTACGCCCCGCTGCCGGTACGGCGACCGGTGGCGATGGCCGTCTACGCGGCGGCCGTCCTCGTCGGCCTCTTCTGGCTGACCGTGCCCGCGGCCCTCGCCTGGTTCGGGCCGCTCTTCCATCTCAAGCTGCTCGTCTGCCACTTGATCCCGGAGGCGCCCCTCGCCGAGGCCCCGCTCGCCGAGGTGCCGCGAGGCGGCGGCGGCGCGGGAGGCGGCGGCGATGGCTGAGATCGACGACCGGCCGCGACCGGAGGAGTGCGCGCGGGTCCTCGCCGCCGCGTTCGGCCGGGAGCCGGCCACGGCATGGATCACCGGTGGCTCTGAGCGGGTCAGGCGCTCCTGGTTCGCGACCACCCTGCGCACCCACGCGACGCTGCCCGGGGCCCGCCGACACCTGCTGACCGACGGCGCGGGAACGCCCCTCGCCGCCGCCGTGCTCACCCCGCGGGGCGCCGTGCCCGGCGCGGCGGCCGGGGCCGGCTGG
>NZ_JBEZNQ010000174.1:0-4531 GCF_040653315.1 Streptomyces sp. NPDC047981
GTCCCACCAGCAGACCGCGGACCTGAACCCACGACGACAGAGGTGAGCACCAGGCCTGCCGGAGCCCTCGACGTCTCACCGCTTACCGTGCACGAGCTCGTAAGGGCTGTCCCGTAACTGCTGGTCGGGGATCGCATCTGGTTCACTGGGCTGGTGCCGTGCCAGGGCTTCGGCGTAGTCAGGTGACGCCCGGTTTGTGATCACTTGAGGCCGAGGGCGGCGAGGGGTCGTCGGGGGTCTCGGGCGTTGTGCCGGAGACTGGCCGCGATGTTCTTCGTTCCGGCTGTCCGGAGGGCGCCGATGGCGAGGCTGCGCCAGGTGGCCATCGCGCGGGGCGGGTTGCCGGTTCGTACTTGGGAGGCGTCTTCGGCGAAGGTGGTGTCGCGGACGTGGTGCAGGGCCTCGATCGTCCAGTAAGGATCTTCGGAGTGGTCACCGATCGGGTGACGGCCTGATCCACGGAGGCCGAGCGCGACCGCAGATCAGAGACGGATCAATTCCACAGAGCCGTTCACCCTCTGGAGTGGCCGCTGAGGAGGCTCATTGAGCTTCTTTCATCCTGTGCTGATGGGTGAAAGGGGCTGGTCAGTGAGGGTGGTGACGGCAGGGCCCCTTGTCGTTGGCGTGGTGATTCCACTCATCACACCGGCGACCGAAGGGGCCCTGTGGTTTCGTGTCCTGCCAGGCTCGATGTGTCACATGAGCTGGTCGAGTATGTCGTCTGGCTGCTGCACGAGCACGGGCAGGCCCGCGACACCCGCTGGCGCAAGCTCGGCTGTTTCAAGCGGGCGCTTCTCACGCTGGTGCACCTGCGAAAGGGCGAGACGTTCTCGCGGCTCGGGGCCGGTTTCGGTCTATCCCAGGCCACCGCCTGGCGCTACGCCGACGAGACCTCGGACGTGCTGGCCGGCTGGGCACCCGGTCTCCAGCAAGCCCTCACCGGGCTCGGTGAAGGGAACCACGTCATCGTTGACGGCACTCTCGTCCCGATCGACCGGATCGGCGCGGACGAGCCGTACTACTCGACGAAACACCGCAAGCACAGCATGAACGTGCAGGTCATCGCCGCCGGGACGGCACACCGCTCTGGCTCTCCCGCGCCACTCCAGACAGAACCCCATGACCTGACCGCGGCCCGCTCTCACGGCATCGTCCAGGCCTGCCTGACCCGGCAGATCCTCCTCCCCGCCGACCGCGCCTACCAGGATGCCGGCGCCACGATTCGCACCCCGTACTCCCACCACCACCAACAGCCCGCCCACCACCAGCAGTTCAACCGCGACCACACACAACTGAAAGCTCCCCGGAGAACGCGCCTTCGCACAGCTGAAGTCCTGGCGACTACTCCGCCGAGCCAGATACTCCACCCACCGCAACGGCACCACCGTCCAAGCCATCCACACACTCCTGACCTGCCACAATTCAGGATGAAAGAGGCTTAATAAGTCATCTTTGGCATCTTTGATGGGATTCGTCCGAAGTGAATCAGCGACGGATTTCTTTCTTGGACCTCCCTGAAAGGTAGTTCCGTGCCCTTTCTCCGTATTCTGGATCGTTGCATTCCACAACGTATTCGCCGTGTATTGATCGCCCGGGAAGGATGCCGGGGAGGGGGTTGTGTCCGTGTCCCAACTTCATGATCCATCCGTGAGCAAGGGCGAATCTCGATAGGTAGTCCACCTCATCGCGATCCCCGATAGCGATCCGGGTGGAATTGTATTTGTCATTGAAAAAGAGGAACGGTGCCGCACTTCCCACGGGCAGTTGTTTGAGTTTGGCCATGTTCGACTTATCCAGATCCCTCAATCCTGCCAACCTGCACATTTCGAACACTACTTTCTGCTGACATTGATCAAGGTGGGCTCCTGTGAGTAGATTATGGTAGATGAAGTTTCGCGTCGCTTCATCTAGAGGATGCCACCACGGTTGCCCCGCAAGGAAATCCTGTATCCTCCATTCTTCGGCATTTCCCGAGTCTTGGTGGGGAAGGTCCTGGAGTTCGCGAAATGATTGCTCGATGTACTCTTTATGGAGTGCGAAGTTGGTAAACATCTGTTGTCCTTGAAGGTATTTAGGTGACGGTTGGAATGTACTTCATCCTTTCACGCTACCGGCATCGAAGCGGGCAGACGGATGGGCAGAATATGGAGCACATTTGAGCTTCTTCAACGGCCACACCAGGGGGTGATCGCCTCTCCCAGGTTGACCTGGCCGCTGAGCTGCGGAAGCAGCCAGCTCCGACGGATGTTGCCTTCACCACCCGATCGTGGGCGCTCTGAAGAGGCTCAGTGAGCCTCCTTCATCCTGAATAGTTGTAGGTCAGGAGTGTGTGGACGGCTTGGATGGTGGTGCCGATGCGGCGGGTGGAGCATCTAACTCGCCGGAGTAGTCGCCAGGACTTCAGCTGCGCGAAGGCCCGTTCCCCGGGAGCTTTCAGCTGTGCGTGGTCGCGGTTGAACTGCTGGTGGTGGGCGGGCTGTTCGCGGTGGTGGTAGTAGGGGGTGCGGACAGCGCCGCCGGCGGCCTGGTAGGCGCGGTCCGCCAGGAGCAGGATGTCCCTGGTCAGGCAAGGCTTGGATGATGCCGTGGGCGCGGGCCGAGGTCAGATCGTGGGTGCGACCTGGCAGGGCGCGGGAGAACAATAGGGGGCGTGCCGTCCGGACGGGCGATGACCTGCACGTTCATGCCGTGCTTGCCGTGCTTTTGGGAGTAGTACGGCTCGTCCGCGGCGATGCGGTCGGTGGGGATGAGAGTGCCGTCAACGATGACGAAGTCGCCTTCACCCAGCCCGACGAGGGCCTCGTACAGGCCCGGTGCCCACGCGGCCAGAAAGGCGAGAGTCTCGTCGACGTACCGCCAGGCGGTCGCCTCCGAGACCCCGAACCCGGCCCCGACCTGCGCGAACGTCTCATTCTTCCGCAGATGAGCCAGCGCTGGCAGGGCTTGCTTCAAACAACCGAGCTTGCGCCAGCGCGACTTCACCTCATGCCGCCGGTCGTAGATGAGCCAGGAGACATGCTCGGCGAGCTCATGCGGGCGTCGAGCGTGGAAGGATACGAAACCGACAGAGCCCCCGGGCCGTCGGCAGTGTCGAGTGGAATCAACACTGCCAACGACCGGGGGCTCTGCCACGTCACCACCCCAGCTGACCAGCAGCTTCACCCGTCAGAGACAGGTTGAAAGACGTTCAGTGCGGATCTGCAGCGTCGCTTCTCGGGGGTGAGGACGGCTTTGGTGATTGGTGTGAGTCGGTTGGGGTTGATCCGGGCTTTGCGGAGGATCTGCCAGGTCTTGAGCGGGGCGGAGGCGCGCTCGATGGGGAAGCGGAGACGTGCGTGTGCTCGGTTGACGGCTGTTTGTCTGGTGGTGAGGGGGCGTCCGAGGTGGCGTTTGAACGGTACGTGGAATGTGGCGCAGGCTGCGGTGTTGGCCTTGTCGGCGAGGACGGGGATCCGTAGTTGTTCACAGGTGGTGGCGATGCGGTGGGTGCGGGCGGCGGTGTTGTCGACGGTGCGGCCGGGCAGTGCGGGTGAGTACCAGATGAGCTCGCCTGCGGGGGTCGGTGTCGGCCTGGATGTTCACGCCGTGTCGTCGGGTCTTGCCGGAGTAGTCGCGTTCATGGTCGCCGACCCGGTCGCCGTCGGCGATGGTGCGGTCCATCAGGTCGTATGCGGGGCGTGCCCGGGGCAGGGTATGTGTCGGGGACGGTGCCTTCGGGGCGAGAAGTCCGATCGCGTCACGCTCTGTGCATAGGTGTGGGCGGTGCCCTTGCTGATAGGGAAGCCGGCGGCGAGGTTCGTGTAGGTGGTGTGCTCGCGCAGGTAGACCAGGGTGATGATGGCGCGTCGAGGGTCGCAGCTTGCACCGGCGAACGCGGAGTCGAGGCTGTCTGCTTTGCCGACACCCGCGGCTCCCAAGTTGAGATCGTCCAGAACATCGGCCGGGCGCTCCGCCTCAACAAGGACGGCTCCACGAAGGTGGCCAGGATCATCGTGCCGGTCTTCCTGGCGCCCGGCGAGGCCCCCACCGACATGGTCGCCAGCGCCTCGTTCCGCCCCCTTGTGGCGGTCCGCCAGGGCCTGCGCTCACATGGCGAACGTCTGTCCCGGGCGCTCACGAGCGGGAAGCGCACGGTCCACGTCCGACGCGACGAGGCCGGGCACATCACCGGCTGGGACGGTGAGCGAAAAGACCAGGACAGCGATCCCGCCGGCGGCAAGGGCGAGTCGCTGCTGCTGCACTTTTCTTCTCCACGCGACCCGGCGACGATCGCCGCCTTCCCGTACCAGGGTCTACCGGATCACTGAGCTCTTTCAGAGTGGTCACTGATCGGGTGACGGGCCAGCGTCCCGCAACGCACGAAGCTCGTGTGCCGTTGAGAGAGATGTTCGACGTCTCAACTCATCAGCTCAGGAGCTGTCGGCGTACAAGTGAACGTGGCTCTGGCAAGAATTCCGTAGGCGGAGATCATCTCGGTGACACGGTCAGCCGCTCCGCGTAGCGGCGGCGGAGGTGGGCGATCAGAACGACG
>NZ_JBEZNQ010000175.1:0-4434 GCF_040653315.1 Streptomyces sp. NPDC047981
GATGCCTGGGCGGCGGCGGCCGGCTTCCATGTGGGCCAGGTGGGTGCGCGAGATGATCGTCCGCTCGCTCAGCTGCTCCTGCGTGAGCCCCACCCGCGGCGAGGCCTGCCGCGGTGAGCCCGGCCGTGTGGAGGCGGCCCCGGCAGAACGCGGCGAGGCTCACGGCGTCCGTGATCCGGCCGGCCCGGACGGCGGCCTCGGCTCCACCGGAGTGGGCGTGCCCGCCGGCCGGGAAGCGCCCGTCGGCGAGCACGAGGAGCGCCGCGCGGCCGGCGAAGCCCCTCTCCTCGGTGATCGTGGGGGACGTCATCAGAAGAGGAAGTAGCGCTGGGCGAGGGGCAGTTCCTCGGCGGGGGCCGGTTCGACGGCTTCGCCGTCGATGGTCACGGTGAAGGTGTCGGCGTCGACCTCGACCCGGGGCAGGGCGTCGTTCTCCCGCATGTCCGCCTTGGTGACCCGCCGCGTGTTCTTGATCGCGACGAACTTCCGGTCCAGGCCGAGGCGTTCGGGGAGGTCGTCCTCGATGGCGGTCTGGGTGACGAAGTTCAGGGAGTTGCCCGCCGGTGCCTTGCCGAGCGCCCCGAACATCGGCCGGGGCAGGATCGGCTGGGGGGTGGGGATGGAGGCGTTGGCGTCGCCCATCTGCGCGTAGGCGATCTGGCCGCCCTTCAGCACGACCAGCGGCTTCACCCCGAAGAAGGCGGGCTCCCACAGCACCAGGTCGGCGAGCTTGCCGGTCTCGACCGAGCCGATCTCGTGGTCGAGGCCCTGGGCCACCGCCGGGTTGATCGTGTACTTGGCGACATAGCGACGTGCCCGGTGGTTGTCGGCGCGTCCGTCCCCCGGCAGCGCGCCCCGGCGCTTCTTCATCACGTGCGCGGTCTGCCAGGTGCGCATGACGACCTCGCCGATGCGCCCCATGGCCTGCGAGTCGGAGGAGATGATCGAGATGGCGCCGAGGTCGTGCAGCACGTCCTCGGCGGCGATGGTCGAGGGCCGGATGCGGGACTCGGCGAAGGCGAGGTCCTCCGGGACGGCCGGGTTGAGGTGGTGACAGACCATCAGCATGTCGAGGTGTTCCTCGATCGTGTTGATGGTGTGCGGCCGGGTCGGGTTGGTGGAGCTGGGCAGGACGTACGGCTCGGAGACCACGGTGATGATGTCCGGCGCGTGCCCGCCGCCCGCGCCCTCGGTGTGGTACGCGTGGATGGTGCGCCCCGCGATGGCGGCGAGGGTGTCGCCGACGAACCCGGCCTCGTTCAGGGTGTCGGTGTGGATGGCGAGTTGGGCGCCGCTCGCGTCGCAGACGGTGAGGCAGGCATCGATGACGGCGGGGGTCGCGCCCCAGTCCTCGTGGATCTTGAACCCGATTGCTCCGCCCCGCAGTTGGGAGTACATGGCCTCGCGGGACATCGTGTTGCCCTTGCCGAGCAGACCGATGTTGACCGGGGAGTTCTCCAGGGCCGCGAACATCCCGGCGAGGTGCCAGGGTCCCGGGGTGACGGTGGTCGCCTTGGTGCCTTCGGCGGGTCCCGTGCCGCCGCCGACGAGGGTCGTGATGCCGGAGGCGAGGGCCTCGTCGATGATGGTCGGCGCGATGAAGTGGATGTGGGTGTCGATCCCGCCGGCCGTGACGATCCGGCCGTTTCCCACGATCACCTCGGTCTCCGGACCGATGACCAGGTCCGGGTGGACCCCGTCCATGGTGTCGGGGTTGCCGGCTTTGCCGATGCCGGTGATCCGGCCGTCGCGGATGCCGATGTCGGCCTTGATCACGCCCCAGTGGTCGATGATCACGGCGCCCGTGATCACGGTGTCGGGGGCGCCCTCGGCCCGGGTCGTGCGGGCCTGGCCCATCGACTCGCGGATGACCTTGCCGCCGCCGAAGACGGCTTCGTCGCCGGCGCGGCCGGGGCCCCCGGAGCGGTCCTCCTCGATCTCGACGAGGAGGTCGGTGTCGGCGAGCCGGATGCGGTCACCGGTGGTGGGGCCGAACAGGTCGGCGTAGACGGCGCGGTGCAGCTCAGGCACGGTCGCCTCCGTTCGCGTGGATCACGTCGCTCGTGGCGCGCGCCTCGTGCGTGTCGAGGGGGCCCGCGGTCTCGCCGCGCAGGCCGGGGACGATCCGGCGGCCCGCCAGCGGGACGAGCTCGACCTCGACCGGGATGCCGGGCTCGAAGCGCACGGCCGTGCCGGCGGCGATGTGCAGCCGTAGGCCGCGCGCGGCGGCGCGGTCGAAGTCGAGACCGGGGTTGGCCTCGGCGAAGTGGTAGTGGGAGCCGACCTGGACGGGCCGGTCGGCGGCGTTGAGGACGGTGAGACGGGTGACCGGACGGCCCTCGTTGAGGGCGACGGAACCTTCACCGAAAAGGATTTCTCCGGGAATCATCGGCGGCGCTCCCCCGTCACACGATCGGGTCATGGACGGTGACGAGCTTGGTGCCGTCCGGGAAGGTGGCCTCGACCTGGACGTCGTGGATCATCTCCGGGATCCCGGCCATCACGTCGTCGCGGGTGAGCACCTTGCGGCCGGAGGCCATGAGCTCCGCGACGGTCCTGCCGTCGCGGGCGCCCTCCAGGATGTGGGTGGTGATCAGGGCGACGGCCTCGGGGTGGTTGAGCTTCACGCCGCGGGCCCTGCGCTTCTCGGCCACGTCGGCGGCCACATGGATGAGCAGGCGTTCCTGCTCGTGCGGCGTCAATTGCACGCTTCCACCTCACAGTCGTCCACCGGGCAGGTCCCCGGACAGCAGCGGACCTTACCGACCGTCAACACTCTGTTGAACTGCGGTGATGGTCCACCCGGCCAGACATTGCACGTTAGGGCGGAAGTTTTTCCGGCGCGTTAACTCGGGCTTTGCGTCTCCATGGACATGAGCCCGCGCAGGCCGTCCTGGATCGTCTCGACGTCGACGTCGCCGAAGAGCGCCTGCTGCGCGATGAAGCCCTGAGCGGTGGCGATGAGGGTGCGGGCCATCCGGTCGGCGTCCACGTCGGCCGTCATCAGCCCGGTCTCGCGGTAGACCTCCACGAGCTCCGCCCAGAGGACGCGCATGCCGTGGAAGCCGCTCGCGAGGGTCTCGTACAGCGCCTCGTCGCGCAGGGTCTCGGACCACACCTGGAGGATGAGCCGTGCGAAGGCCTGGCGGTCCGCGCCGGGGATCCGCTCCTCAAGGACGAGCCGCAGGACGGCCCCGAGCAGGACGTCGGGCGTGGGCGGCGGCGTGGCCTTCGAGGCGTCGGTGAAGGCGCCCCGGATGGCGGTGAAGGCCTCCGCGGCGATGGCCGCGATCAGCTCCTCCTTGCCGCTGAAGTAGCGGTACACGGCGCCGGCCGAGAGGCCCACCTCGGTCAGGACGTCCTGCATGGACGTGGCATGGAAGCCGTTACGGGCGAAGCAGCGCGCGGCGCCGTCGAGGATCTGACGGCGGCGGGCGTCGAGGTGTTCCTGGGAGACGCGGGCCATGATCCCAACCTAAAACGAACATTCATTCTTGACAAGCGACCACTCCGGCGGGACAGTGGCGACAACGGTAAAACGAACGATCCTTCTCTTTGAATCGAGTCCCTCATGCCCGCCACCACCCGCAAGACCCTCGCGGTGCTGGTACTGATCCCGGTCGTCGTGGCCCTGGCCCTGTGGGCCTTCGCCTGGCCCGCCGCCCGGATCGCCCCGCGCGACCTGCCCATCGGCGTCGCGGGCCCGGCCACCGCCACAGCCCCGCTGGAACAGCGCCTCGCCGAGCGCGACGGCGCCTTCGACGTGCACCGCTACGACTCCGAGGCCGCCGCCCGCGAGGCGATCGAGGACCGGGTCGTATACGGCGCGGTGGTCGTGACCCCGCAAGGACCCGAACTGCTGACCGCCTCGGCCGCGAGCCCCGTCGTCGCCGGGCTGCTGCGCGAGGCCGTCACCGCCCAGGTCCCGGCCGGCACCCCGCTCACGGTGACCGATGTCGTCCCGTCCCCCGCCGGCGACCCACGCGGCAGCGCGTTCGGGGCGGGCCTCTTCCCGCTGGTCCTGGCCGGCGCGGCCTCCGGCATCGTGGTGACCGTCCTCGGTCTGCGCGGGGCACGGGCGGCGGGCACCCTCCTCGGCGCGGCGGCGCTCGCGGGGATCACCGGCGCCACGCTCGCCCACAGCTGGCTCGGCGTGCTCGCCGGTGACTGGTGGGCCGAGGCCGGGGTCCTCGGCCTGACCGTGCTCGCGATCGGCGCGGGGATCGCGGGGCTCGCCGCGCTCATCGGCCGGGCGGGCATCGGTATCGGGGCGCTGCTGATGATCCTGCTGGGCAACCCGTTCTCGGGTGTCGCGAGCGCGCCCGAACTCCTGCCGGCCCCGGTGGGCATGCTCGGCCAGTGGCTCCCGCCGGGCGCGGGCGGTTCGGCGCTGCGCTCGGTCGCCTTCTTCGACGGGGCGGGCGCGGGCACGGC
>NZ_JBEZNQ010000176.1:0-2719 GCF_040653315.1 Streptomyces sp. NPDC047981
CTTCAGAACTAACACAGTGGACGCGAGCAACTGAGGACAAGCCCTCGGCCTATTAGTACCGGTCAGCTCCACCCATTACTGGGCTTCCACATCCGGCCTATCAACCCAGTCGTCTACTGGGAGCCTTACCCTCTCAAGGAGGTGGGAATACTCATCTCGAAGCAGGCTTCCCGCTTAGATGCTTTCAGCGGTTATCCCTCCCGAACGTAGCCAACCAGCCATGCCCTTGGCAGGACAACTGGCACACCAGAGGTTCGTCCGTCCCGGTCCTCTCGTACTAGGGACAGCCCTTCTCAATATTCCTACGCGCACAGAGGATAGGGACCGAACTGTCTCACGACGTTCTAAACCCAGCTCGCGTACCGCTTTAATGGGCGAACAGCCCAACCCTTGGGACCGACTCCAGCCCCAGGATGCGACGAGCCGACATCGAGGTGCCAAACCATCCCGTCGATATGGACTCTTGGGGAAGATCAGCCTGTTATCCCCGGGGTACCTTTTATCCGTTGAGCGACGGCGCTTCCACAAGCCACCGCCGGATCACTAGTCCCGACTTTCGTCCCTGCTCGACCCGTCGGTCTCACAGTCAAGCTCCCTTGTGCACTTACACTCAACACCTGATTGCCAACCAGGCTGAGGGAACCTTTGGGCGCCTCCGTTACCCTTTGGGAGGCAACCGCCCCAGTTAAACTACCCATCAGACACTGTCCCTGATCCGGATCACGGACCGAGGTTAGACATCCAGCACGACCAGAGTGGTATTTCAACGGCGACTCCACAACCACTGGCGTGGCTGCTTCAAAGTCTCCCACCTATCCTACACAAGCCGAACCGAACACCAATATCAAACTGTAGTAAAGGTCCCGGGGTCTTTCCGTCCTTCTGCGCGAAACGAGCATCTTTACTCGTAGTGCAATTTCACCGGGCCTATGGTTGAGACAGTCGAGAAGTCGTTACGCCATTCGTGCAGGTCGGAACTTACCCGACAAGGAATTTCGCTACCTTAGGATGGTTATAGTTACCACCGCCGTTTACTGGCGCTTAAGTTCTCAGCTTCGCAACCCCGAAAGGTCACTAACCGGTCCCCTTAACGTTCCAGCACCGGGCAGGCGTCAGTCCGTATACATCGCCTTACGGCTTCGCACGGACCTGTGTTTTTAGTAAACAGTCGCTTCTCGCTGGTCTCTGCGGCCACCCCCAGCTCAGAGTGCAAGACTCATCACCAGACGTGGCCCCCCTTCTCCCGAAGTTACGGGGGCATTTTGCCGAGTTCCTTAACCATAGTTCACCCGAACGCCTCGGTATTCTCTACCTGACCACCTGAGTCGGTTTAGGGTACGGGCCGCCATGAAACTCGCTAGAGGCTTTTCTCGACAGCATAGGATCATCCACTTCACCACAATCGGCTCGGCATCAGGTCTCAGCCTTAACGTGTGACGGATTTGCCTACCACACGGCCTACACCCTTACCCCGGGACAACCACCGCCCGGGCTGGACTACCTTCCTGCGTCACCCCATCGCTTACCTACTACCACCTTGGTTCGCCGGCTCCACCACTTTCCTTTCCCCGAAGGGTCCGGAACGGCTTCACGGGCTTAGCATCAGAGGGCTCGATATTGGGCGTTTCAAAGCGGGTACCGGAATATCAACCGGTTGTCCATCGACTACGCCTGTCGGCCTCGCCTTAGGTCCCGACTTACCCTGGGCAGATCAGCTTGACCCAGGAACCCTTAGTCAATCGGCGCACACGTTTCTCACGTGTGTATCGCTACTCATGCCTGCATTCTCACTCGTGAACCGTCCACAACTCGCTTCCGCGGCTGCTTCACCCGGCACACGACGCTCCCCTACCCATCACAGCACCCGTTGGGGCTTAACGCTGCAATGACACGACTTCGGCGGTACGCTTGAGCCCCGCTACATTGTCGGCGCGGAATCACTTGACCAGTGAGCTATTACGCACTCTTTCAAGGGTGGCTGCTTCTAAGCCAACCTCCTGGTTGTCTCTGCGACTCCACATCCTTTCCCACTTAGCGTACGCTTAGGGGCCTTAGTCGATGCTCTGGGCTGTTTCCCTCTCGACCATGGAGCTTATCCCCCACAGTCTCACTGCCGCGCTCTCACTTACCGGCATTCGGAGTTTGGCTAAGGTCAGTAACCCGGTAGGGCCCATCGCCTATCCAGTGCTCTACCTCCGGTAAGAAACACACGACGCTGCACCTAAATGCATTTCGGGGAGAACCAGCTATCACGGAGTTTGATTGGCCTTTCACCCCTAACCACAGGTCATCCCCCAGGTTTTCAACCCTGGTGGGTTCGGTCCTCCACGAAGTCTTACCTCCGCTTCAACCTGCCCATGGCTAGATCACTCCGCTTCGGGTCTTGAGCGTGCTACTGAATCGCCCTATTCGGACTCGCTTTCGCTACGGCTTCCCCACACGGGTTAACCTCGCAACACACCGCAAACTCGCAGGCTCATTCTTCAAAAGGCACGCAGTCACGAGATACAGCAAGCTGCATCCGACGCTCCCACGGCTTGTAGGCACACGGTTTCAGGTACTATTTCACTCCGCTCCCGCGGTACTTTTCACCATTCCCTCACGGTACTATCCGCTATCGGTCACCAGGGAATATTTAGGCTTAGCGGGTGGTCCCGCCAGATTCACACGGGATTTCTCGGGCCCCGTGCTACTTGGGTGTCTCTCAAACGAGCCGTTG
>NZ_JBEZNQ010000177.1:0-4331 GCF_040653315.1 Streptomyces sp. NPDC047981
CCACCGCCTTCGTCAACGGGGTCTTCGCCTTCCTCGCGCTCGTCGTCGCCGTGCTCGTCCTCACCCGCCCCCAGCGGCCCGCGTGGGGCGGCGCGTCGATCTCGGCCACGCCCGCGTCCGGTACGCCGATGTTCCTCACGAACCCGCCTCAGGACGAGGCCGCGTACGGCCCCGACGGCGCCCCCTACGCCCAGGGCGGCCCGCAGGGTCCGGGTGCGCCGCAGGGCCCCGCGGGTCCGAACGGCCCGACCACGGGCCCGGTCACGGGCAGCGCGGCGCTGGGCGGTGCGCCCATGGGCCCCGGCCCCATGGGCGGTGCCCCCTCGGTGGGTGGACCCGTCGCGGGCAACCCGCTGGCGGGCATGGGCACCCCCGCGGTCGGCAACCCGCTCGCGGTCGGTGACCCCTTCGCCGGTGACCCCTTCGGGGGAGCCCCGAGGATGTCCGACGACACCGCCGTCCTGACGCCCCAGAGCCCCGGCCCGATCGCCCCCGGCCAGACCCCGCCCGGCGGCGGCCATGTCTCCGGGGACACGCTCACCAGCGGCATCCCGGTCGTCCCCGCGGGCCCCGACCGGACGCCCCCCTCGCCGGACCGCGGCTTCTCGACCCCCGAGTACGTCGGCGGCGCCCCGGCCGAGCCGCGCCCCGCGCCCTCGGCCCCCGCTCCCGCCTCGACCCGCTCCTCCGCCCCGGCGAAGAAGGGCCGCTCCAAGCTGGTCCTCGTCGGCGCGGGCGTCGTCGGCCTGGCCGGTGTCGCCTACGGCGCCGGGCTGCTCCTCAACCACTCCGACGTCCCCAAGGGCACGACCGTCCTCGGTGTCGACATCGGCGGCGGTACGAAGGAGGAGGCGGTCAACAAGCTGGAGGCCGCCCTCGGCAAGCGGGCCCACGCCCCGCTCCAGCTCGACATCGGCGGCAAGACCGTCACGCTCTCCCCGGACAAGGCCGGTCTCACCCTGGACAGCCAGGAGACCGTCCGCGCGGCGGCCGGCAGCGACTACAACCCCGTCTCCGTGATCGGCTCCCTCTTCGGCGGCGAGCGGGTCGCGCAGCCGAAGCTCCCGGTCGACGAGGAGAAGCTGGCCGTCGCCCTGACCGACCTGGCCGGCACCTCGGGCTCGGCGACCGACGGGCGGATCACCTTCGCCCCCAACAAGGTCACCGCCGTGGAGGGCAAGCCGGGCAAGGGCCTGGACGTCGGCCGTTCCATGCTCTTCGTCAAGGACGCGTTCCGCGCCCAGGTCGAGACGGGCAAGGCGAAGACGGTCGAGCTGCCCGTCGTCACCCGCCAGCCGTCGATCACCAAGGCCGAGCTGGACCGGGCGATGAAGGAGTTCGCCCAGCCGGCGATGTCCGACGCGATCGTGATCAAGGCGGGCGCGAAGGAGATCAAGTTCGGTCCCGCCCGCTCGCTGCCGCAGATCCTCTCCATGAAGGCCGTCGACGGCCGCCTGGTGGAGGTCTACGACAAGAAGGCGATCGACCGGCTCCTGGACGGCGTCTTCGACGGCATCATGATCACCAAGGGCGACGGCAACAAGCACCAGGTCTCCGCCGACGACGTCGCGTTCGTCATGCGTGACGCCCTGATGGGCAAGACCCCGGCCGAGCGGACGAAGACGATCGACCTGACCGGCCAGGGCTGACCGGCCAGGGCTGACCGGCCAGGGCTGAGCACAGCAGCACGGAAGGGCCCGTCCCTCCGGCTCGGTGAAACGAGCCGGAGGGACGGGCCCTTTTCGTACGACGCGTCAGTCGCGGCGGTACTGCGCGGGCGAGTTCTTCGTCGCCGGGTCCTCGTACGAGCCCGCCTTCCCGCGGTCCACGTGGAAGGTGGTCAGCGTGGAGACGGGGGACGCCGGGTCGCGGCGGTCGTCGATCACCCGCATGTGGGCGCTGAGACGCTCCGGGGTGACCTCGTACACGTCGTAGCCGTAGCGGTTGCCCTCGAAGTACTTCAGGTGCGGGTTGCCCGCGCCCATGACCGGTCCGTTGGTCGCGTTCCAGCTCGCCGAGTACGCGCCCGAGGTGACCGAGTGCGCCGTGAACTCCGTACCGATGACGGGCGAGGAGACGTCGTCGAAGTCGGGCCGGATGTCGTCGACGAACGCCGAGTGCCAGTCGCCCGTGACGACGACCAGGTCCTCCATGCCGGTGCTGTGCACATGGCCGAGGACCTCCTTGCGCTCGGTGCGGAAGCCGTCCCACTGGTCGGTGAACATGTACGAGCCGCCCGGGCGGCTCCGCAGTTGGCTGAGCATGATCGAGTTGGCCCACACGTGCCAGGTGTCGGGGGCGGTCTCGATGTTCTTCTTCAGCCACGACTTCTGCCCGGCGCCCAGGATCGTCCCGTCGGCGAGGTTCTGCGCGGAGCGGTACGAGCGCAGGTCGAGGACGGTCAGCTCCAGCAGGTCGCCCCAGCGGCGCACACGGTGGATCTCGGGGTCCGGCAGCGCGGCCGTGGTCCCGGCGCCGCCGTCGCGGTGCGGCATGTTCTCGTACCAGGCCTGGTACGCGGCCGCGCGGCGCTGCATGAACGGCGCGCCGCCGCCCGTGCCGGAGTAGTCGTTGGCGACCTCGTGGTCGTCCCAGGTCAGGTACCAGGGGTGGGCCGCGTGCGCCTCGCGCAGGGAGGCGTCGCCCTTGTAGAGCGCGTGCCGGCGACGGTAGTCGGCGACGGTGAAGATGCCCGGGCCCTCGTGGTCGCGGACGTGGTCCGCGGGGACGCCGCCGACCTGACCGTGCTCGTAGATGTAGTCGCCGAGGTGGACGACGAAGTCGACCTTCTCGCGGGCGATCCCGCGGTGGGCCGCGTAGAAACCGTCGTGGAACGCCTGGCAGTTGGCGGTGGCGAAGCGGACCGAGGAGACGTCGCCGACGGGCGCGGTCTTCGTACGGCCGATCCGGCTGCGCCTGCCGAGCGCCTTGAAGGCGTACCAGTAGTGGACGCCCGGACGCAGCCCGGAGACCGGCACGTGCACGGAGTGGCCGAGCGTCGCGGAGGCGGGCACGCAGCCGCGTGCGACGACCCGGCGCAGCTGGGGGTCGCTCGCGACGACCCACTCGACCTCGACGATCTCGCTCAGCTGCTGCTCGGCGGCGAGCGGTTCGGGGGCGAGCCGGGTCCAGAGCACGACGCTGTGCGGCTGGGGGTCACCGGAGGCGACCCCCAGCGTGAACGGCGCCGGGTCGTAGTCGGCGCCGAGCGCCTGGGCGGCCTCCAGGGCCTGCGCGGGCGACAGGCCGGCGGCCAGCGGCCAGGCGAGGTTCAGCGCCCCGGCGGCGCCCGCGGCCTTGAGCAGGTCGCGTCGGTTGAGCCTGGTCACTTGTGTCCCTCCGTGGCGTGCAGCGTGAGCGATATGGCGTCGGCGTAACCGTCGTTGGACGTCCCGCCGCCGCTGCGGGTGAAGACGAGCAGCACGCGCGCGGTGCGCGCCGTGCGCGGCACGCGCGCGGTGGCGGTGCGCTCCAGGAGCGCGGTACGGGACAGCCGCTCGCCGGCCGTCACGGGCCCGAGCACGGACAGGGCGACGGGCGTGCCCCGCTCGTCCCGGAACTCGACGGAGAGCCGCGCCCCGTCCTCCTGCGTGGCGTACCCGCCCAGCCACCCGGCGAGCGTGTAGCTCACGTGCCCCGCGTCGATGTGCGGCCACCCCGTGGCACCGTTCCGCGGCAGGGCGATGTCCTGGACGAGCGCGGTACGGGGGCTGTTGCCCCCGGAGAAGAACCGCGTGCCCCGCTCGGCGGGCCCGGGGTCCCCGGCCCCCGGGTAGCCGTTCCCCAGGGTGTACGAGATGAGCGCGGGCGCCCCTTCGGCCACCACCCACCCGGTCACCGCACCGACGGGATCGGCAGCCCCGCCGGGCCCGCTCTCCGCGTCGCCGTTGACTACGAGATTCACTCGAGCCTCCTCGATCAAGCGCTGTTCGTTGTGCACATGGCGCGTGTATCCGAGCAGTCGGGAGTGAACTCTTGAAGGCCTTTCGGGGAACGTTGACCGGGAGTTGTACAGACAACTCCCGGGTAGGGAAGGTGAGGGGGTGCGAGAGAATGTTCGTATGACTACGGATCAGAATCCCGCTGGAACGAACGACTCGGCGGAAACGCCTCGCTGCAACTTCCCCGGCCCGGACAGCTGGACCCTCCTGTCGCAGGGCAACTTCTTCTGCTCGCGGCCGCGCGGCCACGAAGGACTGCACCACGAGCCGGGTGCGCCCTTCGAATGGGACGAGAGGGACTAGGGCCTGTCCGGCGGATCATGACCGGGGCCGCGGCGCCTGGCACGGCACCTCGCCGCGTTGCCGAAACGCCCCGATAGCTCCGCTATC
>NZ_JBEZNQ010000178.1:0-4200 GCF_040653315.1 Streptomyces sp. NPDC047981
TCGGCGATCTCCCACAGCCCGTCCGGAACAATCCAACTCCACGTACCCCGCCCCATAACCAGCCCAACGACGCCTCACCACATAGGACACGGTCTAAGCCCTCGTTTCACTTGGTGAGTCGCCGGTGGTTGATGAGGCTGGTGGCGATGGCCGTGATGGCGAGGAAGTGCTCGGGCTTGCGCTCGTAGCGGCGGTGGAGCCGGCGACAGCCGGCCAGCCAGGACATGGTCCGTTCGACGACCCGTCGGTGACGTCCCAGCCGCTGTGATGTCTCGCTCCCCCGACGGGCAGTCCGAGGCGTGATGCCCCGGCCGCGGAGCCATCGCCGCGGGTGGGGGTAGTCGTAGCCTTTGTCCCCGTGGAGCTTGTCGGGCCGTCGGCGGCGGGGGCCTCGACGGCTGCGGATCGGCGGTGTCGACGCGACGAGCGGCTGCAGAGCGAGACTGTCGTGGGTGTTCGCCGCGGAGATGGCGACCGCGACCGGCGGACCGGACCGGTCGGTGACGAGGTGGATCTTCGATCCCATCTTGCCGCGATCGGTCGGATTCGGTCCGGTCAGAAGCCCCCTTTGAGGGCCCGGACACTGAGCTTCTTCAGAACGGCCACGATCGGGTGACGGCCTGATCCACGGAGGCCGAGCGCGACCGCAGATCAGAGACGGATCAACTCCACAGAGCCGTTCACCCTCTGGAGTGGCCGCTGAAGAGGTTCACTCACCGAGTCGATAGCGAAACGCGACCAGTCCAGCTCTCCCTGGGCGCCGAGTTCATCCAGGACGACCCGGTGCAGACGGGCCCAGACCCTGTCCTTGCTCCAGCGGGCGAACCTCCGGTAGACCGTCGGCCAGGCCGGCCCGAACAACGGCGGCACCTGCCGCCACGTGCAGCCCGACGTCGCACCGAACACGATCGCGGCCAGACACTCACGATCCCCGGCCCGCCGGCGGCCGCCTCCTTGCGGGCGTATCACCACCGTCTCGGGCACCACCCTGCGGAACAACTCCCACAACTCATCAGGCACCAGCCGCTCGGCAAGACTCGTCATGCCCAGCACAACGAGCCAAACCACCAAAGGAAACGACGTCTAATCAGCCCTATCGGGCACACTGCAGCAGTGCAGGAGCGGTAGATTGCAGTACGCAAATTCAATTGGGAAGGACCTTCACGTAACATGTATGACTATGCTGCTTTTAAAAATTCCATTGAGGGATATCGCCTTGCGCATCCGGGAGCGACCGTTGAAGATTTTCTACCGCATCTGATGCTGCCGTCATTCGTTGACGGATGGAGCATGCTGAGTGACCACTTGAAGCGGGGTGTCGAGCAAGCGTGGGCTACCGATATCGACATGGAAGGCGCACTCACGCTGGTCGCAGATGCGGCTAACTACGCGAAATTTCTCCGCATGCGCATGGAATCCGTAGCGCCCAACAAAGCGACCCTCAATTCCTTGCCAGTCGGCAGCCGTATCCTCGTGAGCCTTTATCAGTCACCACCGTTTCCAGGTTCGAGTGGATCGGTCTACATGCTGGTAATAGATCCCGATTTCGAGGTCAGAGTGCAAGCGCATTTTGGGCAGCCTGTAGCCGTTGGCCGGGTGTCAAAGATTAAGACTGGAGGGGTATCAACTCGAATCAAGAGCCCATCCAGTGCAGGGCTTATTGGTGTCGAGTTGACCCAGATTGATTCCAGTAGAGTGGGAAACCTCGATTTCTCAAGCGAAATCGAGGTTCTCTTTTCAGAGTTCACGGAAAAGGCGATAGCCTGGGCTTGACCCTTCCTCTTAACGGGGAAGGAGCTTGCCTTCGGCCTGTGTGGAAGTGAGTAGTCGTTATGCTCAAGCCTGGTGTTGTTTAGTTCGGTGAGCGGGTTTTGGTGTGGGTGGCTGCCTGAGTCTGCGCAGGGTTCGAATGTGGCTCCGTATGTGCCTGCGGACGTCACACCCCCGGCGGTATATCGGTCGGGGGTGTGGTGTGGTTTCTTCATTGAGCCTCTTTCATCCTGGGCTCGGCACGATCCAGCGAGTCCTTCTGACCTGCGGCGATGCTCTTGATCTTCACTCTCGGAGCCCGAGGATGAAAGAGGTTCACTGCCCGAAGAGGGTCGTCATCATGCACGTTCCGTTGACCCGGTGGGCGGGGAAAAGGAAAGTCGTTCCCATTACTCTTTGAGAAATTGATCGATCCAGATAAGGAATCAGCCATGCATTATTCGAAGTCGTACTATGTGCTTTCTGACTCGCGAAGCTCGTTCGTCAGATTCAAGAGTGACGGAAATTTCACCGTAGGGAACGACCTGGCTCAGGCTCTCTGGGAGCGGACCTCTGTAGCTTTCGTGACCAACCGAGAATTCTTTCAGAACGATATCTACAGGGCGCTCTCGTTCATCGCGGATGACGAGTTCGACCTGCAGGTCGTACGCCAAGAGGGTGAGGACAGTGCAGTCGTCCACATCCCCCTCTCTAAGGACTGCAAAATTGACGCGCACTTCGAAGTCAACGGCCTTCGATCTGCCGTCGGCTGACAGCTGGGAATACGGCGGCCGCACGATCGAATCTTTCTAAGTTTGCTGGCGCCTCGGCTCGACCCGGTCTGGTGACAGCACGCCTCATAGGCATGCCCGAGAGTGAGGAAACGAAGCACTTCCCGATTCCGTCCCCGGGCCGCACGGGTACGCCGGTCGAGCGCCACCTCTTGGCCGACGACGGGCCTGCGACCAACAGATCTGTAGTAGTGGAGTAGAATCGCGCTGTAATGGCTCTACCGGGTATGCCCTGCGGAGCTGAAGGCCAAGTTGGAAAGGGCCCAGTAGTAGGCAACACTTGTCTTTCTCTCGGGGCTGGAGGATTCATGGGTGAGGCCTTGGGCTCCGCTGTATTCAGTTCCGTCGATATGCCCGGAACGTACGGTGTCGTCCCGAACAATGATGTAGCAACTGCTCATTCCGTGTTCAAGCATGACGATGCAGGGATCCAGACCTACCGCGTGCGCGCCTTCGGGGAAATCTGGCGGTTTGCGTAGTTGCCGACGCTATCGCGGACCTTGCGGACGTTGGTGTGGGCCTGACCGACGCGAAATGCTGCAAAGAGCTTGCTCAAGTCGACGTTTCCCATACCCCGGCGCCGTTCGTACCCCGCAGGTACGGGACGTGTCCGTAAGAGAGCATCTGATCTAGGTAGTTGGTGTTTTGGGATGTTCTTGTGACTGCAGGTCGTAGTGCTCGTTGTCCGGCATGTGACATCTCGACGCGCGTACCGAAGTGACGTCTCCGATGCCCGCTGGGCGTTGATCGAGCCCGTGTTCGTCGCCTGGCGGGCCGCCCGGTCTGGGCCCGGGACGGCAGCGCGGGTGCACGACCTGAGAGAGATCGTGAACGCGATCCTCTACGTCAACCGCACCGGGATCCCATGGGAGTACCTGCCGCACGACTTCCCGCCGTTCAAGACCGTCTACGACTACTACGCCAAGTGGGAGGCGGACGGAACCACCGAGCAGGTCCATGATCTGCTGCGGGACAGGACCCGCCGGGCGAACACCCGACCGGTGGAACCGTCCGCGGCCGTGGTGGACGCGCAGAGCGTGAAGACCTCGGGCAACGTCGCCGAGACCAGCCAGGGAATCGACGCCGGCAAGAAAATCAAAGGACGCAAGCGCCACCTGATCACCGACACCCTCGGTCTCGTCCTGACCGTCCTGGTCACCGCCGCCTCCGTCCACGACTCCACCGGCGGCAAGCAAGCCCTGACCGAGCTGGCGGCGGCCCACCCGAGCGTCACCAAGGTCTGGGCCGACGGCGGCTACCAGACCAGCGTCATCCAGCACGGCGCCGGCCTCGGGATCGACGTGGAGGTGGTGCAGCGACCGAAGGAGAAGGGCTTCCAGCCTCTGCCCAAAAGGTGGGTGATCGAACGGACCTTCGGCTGGCTGATGCAGCACCGCCGCCTGGCGCGTGACTACGAGGCCCTGCCGCAGAGATCCCGAACGATGATCCACTGGGCGATGGCTAACAAAATGAGCCGCGAACTCACCGGAGAAACTACACCAACCTGGCGAATCGAAACGGACATCCCACCCACACCAGCGTGAACGTTGATCAGATGCCCTCTAAGACCGTGTCCTATGTGGTGAGGCGTCGTTGGGCTGGTTATGGGGCGGGGTACGTGGAGTTGGATTGTTCCGGACGGGCTGTGGGAGATCGCCGA
>NZ_JBEZNQ010000179.1:0-3970 GCF_040653315.1 Streptomyces sp. NPDC047981
GTCCGGCTGTACGGCGGACCGTTTCCTCGGTGAACCTGTTCACCCACAGGGCTGGGCTGTGCGCGAAACTGCTGGTCACCGACCGGTGATGGCCGGTACTCCAGTCGTTGGTGATCAAGAACATGGTTCGCGGCCTCGCCGCGCTCTCCCTCGTCCTCACCCCGTTCGCTGTCCCCGCGACCGTGCAGGCCGCCCCGGCTGTGCCGTCGGCTGCCGAGGTCCTGGCGCTCGTTGATGCTCTGGAGCTGGTCCGGGTCGCGGACGAGTCTCGTACTGGGTACACCCGCGACAAGTTCAAGCACTGGAACGCCGGCCTCGACCTGAAGGACGGCTGCAACACGCGTGCCGAGGTTCTCCTCGACGAGGCCGCGGAGGCGCCGGCCGTCGCGACGGGCTGCAAGCTGTCCGGGGGTTCGTGGTCGAGCTACTACGACGGCCAGGTCGTCAACGACCCCGCCAAGCTCGATATCGACCACATGGTGCCGCTCGCCGAGGCCTGGGATTCCGGCGCGAGCGCGTGGACGCCGGCCCGTCGGGAGGCGTACGCGAACGACCAGGACGCGGCGGCGTCGCTGGTGGCGGTGACCGCCCGGTCGAACCGATCGAAGAGCGACCAGGACCCGGCCCAGTGGATGCCGCCGCTGCCCGACGCGCACTGCCGCTACGTCGGCGAGTGGACCGCCACCAAGCTCCGCTGGGGCCTCACGGCCGACCAGGCCGAAGCCGACGCACTCAAGGTCTACGCCGAGACCTGCGAGACCACTGTGGTCCACTACACGCCCGCCAAGTAGTCCCCACGAACGACCTCGGCCCGTATCCGTAGTCGGGCGGGGGTCGTTGTTGAGGACGGAGCGGACCGCACCGCTCGTCCATGGGGTTCGCCCGCCGTCAACCGGGCGGAACCCGACCGGCCCCGCCCGCGCCCACCCTTGCGCCGGCGGGGCCGCTGCTCCAGAAGGCCTGCCGTCGCGGGGGCTGCTGCGCTCGATGTCAGCTGGTGTTCGTATAGCCGTGCTGCGCCTCGACGAGGTCACGCCCGTGTGCCCACTGAGTGTTCCGCTTCGGGGGCTGCTCCTCTGACCAGCCGCTCTCCTGGGTCGGGTCGGGTCGTACTCGCCGTGGAGCCTGAGTGCCTCGCCGTGTGCGCCTCTTCTGCTGTTGGCCCCATGCCGTGAAGCTTCACTTCAGCCACTGCCGGATGCGTATGTCCCTCCTCTTGTCTCGATTTTCGCATGCTAGTTCGTTATGTCTTGATTTGGTAACTCGGTGTAATTCGGGGGTGGTTGCTCTCTACGGTGATCATCTGCCGGGCGTGATTGGGGAGGTCCGGCTTCTCTCGTCTTCGAAGGGGAACTCATGCTCCGTACGCGTACCGCGGCCGCTGCTGTCACGGTCGCCGCCCTTGGCGGTCTGCTCGCCCTGCCGTCGCCGGCGCAGGCTGCCGGCTCGGTCCACCTGTACAAGGTCTACTACGACAGTCCCGGGACCGACCGCGGCGCGAACTCGAGCCTGAACGCCGAGTACGTCGTCATCCGTAACACCACCGGCTCCGCGGTCAGCCTCAAGGGCTGGACCCTGACCGATGCGGCGAACCACAAGTACACGTTCGGCACCTACACGCTCGGCAAGGGCAAGACGGTCACCGTCCACACCGGCAAGGGCACCAACACAGCCGCCCACCGCTATCAGAACCGTGCCTGGTACGTCTGGAACAACGACAAGGACACCGCCACCCTGAAGAAGGCCAACGGCGCCAAGGTCGACACCTGCTCCTACAACTCCACCAGGCACGACTACAAGATGTGCTGACATCTGCAGGCCAGAAGTGCCCGTCCTGCCAAGGACGGGCACCGCACCATGGCGTCGCACACCGAGGCTGAGCGCACGCCTGCCCGACTCCATACCGAGCGGCGGGGCCTCCGGGCATGATGGCGGTGGGGGAGTCAGGGGAGCTTCGTCATCTGATGTGGTGTAGACCCAGCGACCTGGCAGTTCGCGCGCGTAGGCAGTGACGGAGGGTGCTGCTACGAGTGACGAACAGTCAAATCATTCTCGGGCCGGCCAAAAGGCCGACCCGAAGCCGCGCCAGCGTGGCACGAAAGCCTTGGGGTAGCCGCCCCTCTCTCCTGCTCTGTCTCACGACCCGTTCGAAGGCCCGCTCGCTGCGTTTCGTTCCACACCGCGCTCGGCGATCTGCCGGCCGACGAACTGCCAAGTTGGCTCTCGCTGAACCGCGTTGGGCGCGTTCTTATGTGCGTGCGATGTCATATCGAGTCCTTCTGGCAGCTACCACTGACCTGCGGATCGTGGCTAGCCACTCGGGGTCTGCTGCGAGGACGCGGCGCGTCTACGGCCCACCAGTCCTGCGGCCCCCCCGGGCCGGACGAACACTCATCCGGGCACTGTCGCGGCAGTGACAGGCGGAACCAGAGACCCGACGAACGATCGCCAGAGAGGTTACGAAGACGTGTGACGTCCAGCAGCCCATGGGCGTGGCGAAGCGTCAGTGCCGCCGCGGAATCTCGGAGTTACCGTCGAGCCGAACGGGATGGGCATGCTCGTGATCGCGGAACGAGGCGGGTCCGGTTGACTTCGGTCATCTCAAGAAACATTCGGTCACCCGGAGGATAACTGGGGGGCGGGATCGTCGGGTGGGGCGAAGGCGCTTGATGCGCCCCCTCAACTGACGATGGAGATCAAGTCGATGACGTGGTTGGCCGTGTCCGAGCTCGCCGCGGTGGTAGCGGCGGTCGTGCAGACCGTGGCCGTCGTGGTCCAGGTGTACTGGCACCTGCGGTCGTACCACGCCGGGACCGCGCTGGGACCTGAAGCAGCCGGCGCCGCACCCGCCCCGGCATCCGCTCCGGGACCGGTCTGCGTTCGGATCACCGTTCTGCCGCCCGCGCAGGTGGAGATCTCGGTGACCTTTCCCGAGGGGAACGGTGCCGGTCCGGGACCGCGGCAAGCGGTGAAGGAGAACGGCCCGTGGTAGGCGGTGATATGTCCGTGGATCCCCCTCTGACGGATGTGAAGCAGCGGCTGGTGGACTGCTATCCGATGTTCATGGCCACGGAGCCGCTGATCCTGAGGAAGAAGTACCAGCCGCTGCTGTCGGAGGCCGCGTGCGAGGACATCGCGCAGGAGGCATACGACCGGGTGGCGGCCAAGGCCGCCTCCGGCGAGCTGAACTCGGTGATGAAGCTTCCCGGGTATCTGAGGGCGGCCTCGAGGAACCTGGCCAAGGACGCGCTGCGCGCGCTGCAACGAGACCCGGTTCGCTTCGACACCGACTTCATCGCAACGGTTCCACAGCCGCGCGTGTCCGACGACGAAGTCAACCTCCTGGAGCGGCTTGTCGTGCCTTTGATCGACGCGATGCCCCTCTCCCGGCGCCGCAAGGTCGTTCAGCTGCAGAGCCAGGGTCTGGAGGACGCGGTCATCGCCAGCGTGCTGGGCATAGACAGGCTCCGGGTGCACAAGGACCGCTCATCCGCCGTCGGTGAGCTGCGCGGCAAGCTGGGCAAGCACATCCGTGACGGACACCGGAAGCAGACACGACGCGTAGAGAAGGACGGGTGACGGCGGTGCACCGCTTCAGCAAGGACAACGGCGGCGGGCCTCCCGCGCCCGAATCCCCTGGCGGGCTGCTCGCCCTCCGCAGGAAGTTGCAAGGGCCACCGGACACCTGGGACCGGCCCAACGGAGACTTCGGCCCCCTGGACCGACTCTCCCCCTACAGCGTCGATGCCAGAAAGAAAGCGAACTCGCTCTACCGACTCGGGTCGAAGGCGCTGCTGCGGGGCGAGCTGGGTCCCGCTGTGGACTGGCTGGGCGCCGCAGCAGCAGCAGGACACCCTGGCGCACTGTTCCGCCTGGCCGTGATCACGCTGCGCGCGGGGGAGGAGTGGACAGAGGATGCGCGCTTCCTCCTAGTTGAGGCCGCCCAACACGGGCACGGCGACGCCCGACG
>NZ_JBEZNQ010000180.1:0-3840 GCF_040653315.1 Streptomyces sp. NPDC047981
AACCCGGGCAACACCCATAAAACCCTGTCAGAACGCCCGCAATACAGACCCGCTGGCCGCTCCATCACGCACCAAAGGGAAACCCGTCATGCCCCCGCAAGGGCCTTGACCCCTGATCCTGGACACACGAGACACTGGATCCTGTGGATCTGGGAACGGACATCTCGTGGTCATGAAGCACTACCCGCCGGAGTTCAAGGCGGACGCGGTCGCGCTGTACGAGTCGCGGCCCGAGGCGACGATCAGGCAGGTCGCCGCCGATCTGGGGGATCCGGAGACGCTGCGGAACTGGGTTCGAGTGGCCGGTGCGAGCCGGCCGCGGGGCCGCCGTGCCGAGGGGACGGCCGAGGCGGCCGCGCCGCTGGAGGGGGAGAACGCCGCACTGCGGAAGAAGATTCGGGAGCTGGAGGAAGAACGCGAGATCCTGCGGAAAGCGGCGAAGTATTTCGCCGGGGAGACGCGCTGGTGAACCGCTTCCAGTTCGTCGCCGACCACCAGCGCCGTCACGGCGTGAAGCGGCTGTGCGACATCCTGGGCATCGCCCGCTCCAGCTTCCACTACTGGCGCCGGACGGCTGCGGACCGGGCAGGCCGGCAGGCGGTCGACGCCCGCCTCGCCGACCGGATACGGGCCGTGCACCGGGAATCGGACGGCACCTACGGGGCCCCGCGGATCACCGCCGAGCTTCGTGAGGAGAGCGTTGAGGCGGTCAACCACAAGCGTGTCGCCAGGATCATGCGGGCATCCGGAATCCAAGGGGTCCGCCTGCGCCGCCAGCACCGCACCACAGTCACCGACCCGGCCGCAGCCAAGGCGCCGGACCTGATCGGCCGCGACTTCACCGCCGAAAGCCCGAACACGAAGTACGTCGGCGACATCACCTACCTGCCCATCGACGGCGGGAAGTTCTGCTATCCCGCGACCGTGATCGACCTCGCCTCACGCCGTCTCGCCGGGTGGGCCATCGCCGACCACATGCGCGCGGACCTCGTCACCGACGCCCTGGCGGCAGCGGTCCGAACCCGCGGCAGCCTCGCCGGATCGATCATGCACACCGACCACGGAGCCCAGTACACGAGCAGGGCCTTCTCCGAAGCCTGCAGGTCAGCAGGGGTCCGACGGACATGAGTGCGGTCGGGTCCAGCGCGGACAACGCTCTCGCAGAGTCCTTCAAAGCGACCTTCAAACGCGAGACACTCCAGGGCCGAAAGAGCTGGCCCAACGAGCGCCAGGCCCGACTCGACGCCTTCCGATGGCTCAACCGCTACAACACCCGACGCCGGCACTCCCGCCTCAGACACCGCAGCCCCATCACCTACGAAGCCGCACTCGAAGCACCACCAACTACGCTGGCATCAGCCGCATAACCCGTGTTCAGGATCCGGGGTCAAGGACCTACAACGACGCCGTTACCTTCACGGCCCGCAGGACCTCCCACGGCCGGCACGTCGACTGGAGCCACACCTACCGCAACGCCTGTGAACTCCACCGCGCGACCGGCGAGGTGTTCAACTTCTAGCCCGCGCCCGAAGGCGGAGACCGGAACGCCAGCTCATCACCCGAAGTCATACCTTCTCAGGTGCCCTTGGCGTTCTGCGCACAGGACTGCAGGGCCGGGTATCTGACTGGCAGTGCCCGCCGACCTGTCTCGCGACCTTGATCGGCATCGCGCTCTCAGGCGCGAGTCCTGCTGAAACCGCGGGGTTGTCAGCGCTCGGGAGCATGATGGGGGAGAGGTCACCCTTCTGGAGCAACTGGAGCAGGATGGACAGACGTCTCATTCAGACTGCGGTCTTCGGCAGTCCGGACTCGGATGATCCCGCTCTGTGCCCTGAGACCCCCGAGGAACTGGAGGCGTTCCGCCGCGAGCACGAAGGCGTCACCATCCGGATCGAGGGTGTAGCTGCGCCCCGTGCGGTTGTCGCCGATGTGCACGGGTGTGCCGTCGGCTGGACCGAGCAATACGCCTCCGACATCGAGATGCCGTGACCACACGCAGGCCTCGGAAAAGCCCGGCACCATTGCCTCCCCCACCCACACCGTGAAGGACACCCCATGGATCCGCCTCGGCGTCAGAGCTTTCTCGGTTCTTCTCGGCTGCCGAGTTCTGTTCAAGAGCCTTCCCGGGCTCTGCCGGACTGCCCGTTGAGGCAGTTCTCCCGATTAAGCAGGCAAAGGTTGGCGCGATGGTGGCCTTGGCGGACTGCGGGGGCGTTACCTAGGAGGGCGCGTGCTGCAGCAACTGGTCGTAGCACTGGGAAGAGATGGGGAAGAATGTGATAGGTCAGATGGAGTTTCTTCGGGCTGCCGCGGTCGGTGACTGGTGGTCGGCGGTTGATTCGGCTCCGGAGTGGCCGTCGGTGGTCTGGGACGAGCGGACGCTTCGGGATTTCGTGCGGTTGCTGGCCCCAGGGGACGACCGGGACGAGCAGGAGATCGCAGCCGAGTACGCGAACTGGACGGACAGCATGTCCATGGAGCAGTGCTTCAGGGTGGCAGAGGAGTGGCGCTGGCTTAGACTGTGGGCGTCGGGTGACTGGGCAGCAGCAGTGGATTCGGCCAAGGTCTCACTGGCATGGCCCGAATGCAGTCGAAAGCACCTCGAGGACCTCCTCTGCCACATTGCGCAGCGTGCCGATGACGAAGCGGAGCAGGCCGCCAAAGACATCTACCGAAGCGTTCTTTTCGGTTTCTTCACGCGTGAGCAGCTCGCGGGATACCTAAAGCGACCTCAACTTCCGCAAGTACGACATGCTGGGCCGGACAGGGTTACCCGGCAGGCCGGCCCCGTTCGGCAGGCCGTCCCCGTTGAGCAGACCGTCATTGAGAAACGCCTGCCGAAGAGGGCTGTCGCCGAAGCAACGGACCGCCACCGGACAGCGAAAGTTGTCATCGACCCCGCGAGGGCTCAGGCCGAAGAGCAAGTGGTGGACGACCCGGAGTCCGCACTGCAGAGCAGCAGCAGCTCCGCTCCTCCGAGGCTCGAGCAGCCGCGGCAGGAGCCCGGCGACGAGTTCCTTCGGGACCTCGACGACGAGAAGGAGATCCAAGCAGCCCCGGCTTCCTCCTCCAAGCAGCCTGTCAGGGGTCGGAAGAGAGCCAACGCTGAGCTGATGACAGAAGTTGATCTTTCGGGCTGTGAAGCGCCGGAGGCCGCACTGGAGGCGCTGCGGCGTGAGGACGCGAGTCGGATCAGGTGGCATAACAAGGCGCGATACCAGCAGTACAAGCTCAATAGTCAGATGCCGATCCGCTTTACCGTCTACGGCGGTGGCACAGATCATCCGGTGCTCGTCTTCGAAGGAACCGACGTCCCAGGCGGTGCTGTGGGGACGTACGCGGGTTCGCTGCAGGTCTCGGAGAAGGCCGGTGGCTTCGGTGCCAAGGCTGGACGGTTCTTCAACGCCAAGGGCACGAAGAAGCTCTCCAGCGGCATCCTCGCCGGGACCATGACGGTCACTATGCAAGACGGAACGCTCGATCTTGCCGAGCTGACTCGTCTGCTGAAGAAGAGCGGCATCACCGACAAGAACCTCGTCCAAAGATGATGCCCGCGTGCTCGAATTCCCACACCTTTGAGTTGGCGGAGACCCTCTCGCTGTCAGCAGCGAGCACGGCCACGGCCGTTTCGCCAGCTACCCACCCGGACAGGCGACAGGAGGCCAGGAAACGAGCTGAAATCCTTCGTGCAGACCCATGCTTCCTGGAGGATGACAAGCGCGCCGATGCAGGCGTTCATGGACTAAGACCGTGTCCTATGTGGTGAGGCGGACGAGTCGCTTGTAGCAGCAGATGGCTGCGGCGAGGCCGAGGAAGGCCAGGTAGTTGCGGGGGTGGCGT
>NZ_JBEZNQ010000181.1:0-3296 GCF_040653315.1 Streptomyces sp. NPDC047981
GCCTGGCCCACCCTCACCGACCGCTACCTCGACCTCTTCCGATCACTCCCCCTCACACCGACCCACGCCTGAGACCGGCGATCGCGTCGCGCAGGGCGCCAAGTGCGGGTTTCGCCGTTCCGTCGGCCCTGCGCAGGCCGAAGAAGTTCTCGCTGTCCCGTCGGTCGGTGCTGAGATCGCGCTCGGCGTACCAGATCAGTGCCGCGACGTACGGGGTCGCGGCCGCCGTACGCACGCCGTCCGCGGCGATCTGCGCCTGACGCTCCTCGGACACGTGCGTGGTGTCCGGCCCGACCGTTCCCGGCGCGCCGTCCGACGAAGTGCCGGGACCGTTCGTCGGCGCGCCGAACTCGGTGATCCAGACAGGCATCTCCGGGGTCCCGTTCGCGGCGAGCACGCTCCTCAGGCTGTCCCGCGTGCCGTCGATCCGCTCCCAGGGGGTGCCCCAGGGCGTCACGTCACTCGCCAGGAACGGGTACGTGTACGGGTGGTAGGCGATGGCCTCCACGAGATGGTTGCCGCCGCGCGCCGACACCTCCCGCAAGAACGCGGTCTCGGAGATGTCGCCGTCCTTCGTGCTGGTCGCCGCAAGACCGCCCAGGATGACGTACGCCCCCGGGTCGCTGTTCCGCAAGGTCTGGCTGGTCTCCCTCAGCAGCTCCGTGTAGGCGCCCGCGTCGGGCGCGGGTTTCCAGGACGCGACGAGGTTCGGCTCGTTCCATACTTCCCATGTGTGGACCCCGCTCGGCGCGTAGCGCGTCGCGGCGGCGCCGGCGAAAGCGGCGAAGTCCCTCGCGTCGGCCGGCCGGCAGTGCTTGCTCGCGCAGCCGGCGGGGCGCGCCCACTCCGGTGTGAAGCCGAGAACGGGCAGGAGGGTCAGGCCGCGTTCTTCGACCGCCGTGACGACCCGGTCGAACGCGTCCCACCGGTAGGTGTCCGGCCCGTCCGGTTGGATGTTCGTCCACGCCAGATCCGCCCGCACCCACTGCGCGCCCACCTCGACGGCATCGTCGAGGGCGGCGCCGAGGTCCCGGTCGGACATCCAGATCAGACGATCGCCATAGGCGATCCCCACACGCAGACCCTCGGGGGTCCGGGACGCGCATCCCGTGGCCAGGAGCGCCACAGCCATCAACGTGATCACCGCCATGAGCGTGAGGGATCGAAGACGTCGGTGGTTGCCTGCCATTGGCCCTCCTAACGCGGGGACTCCGCCGCCGCGGTCCGCGCTCGTCGGGCCGTCAGGAGGAGCACGCCCGTGTCGCCGTACTCGGGCAGTGTGCGGTCCTTGGACACCCGTGTGATGCGCAGGTCGTCGGTGAGGGGTTCGAAGACGGACCGGAGCGCTCCCTCGTCCACCGGGCAGGCGGGCCAGCGGGGCCCGCTGCCGATGCGGTAGCTGGGCATGCGTTCCATGAAGGCGGCGACGAGGTGTCCGCCGGGCCGCACCGAGCCGACGAAGACCCCGCACAGGGCGGCCACTTCGACGAAGTCCTCGGTGACGCTCTCGGCGACGAAGTTCATCGAGGCGAGGTCGTAGCTCCCGGGCGCGAGGTCGTCGGCGTCGCCGGGCACGATCCGGACCCGGGTGAGCGCCTCGGCCGCGGTGGCGGGCAGTGCGGGGTCGAGGGTGCGGCAGAGCGTGTAGAAGGGCTGCCAGCTCTCGTCGGGTCCTCGGTCGAGCTGGCCGCGGAGGTAGCGGACGCTGGCCCTGCTGGGTTCGAGCGCGTCGATGCGCCGGCTCGCCGCCGCGGCGAGCATGAGCGGGTACAGGTTGGGGCCCGCGCCGAACTCCAGGGTGCGGGCGAGGCTCGCGGGGGCGAACCGCCGGTAGAAGGCCGAGTGGTGGTGGATGACGCCGATGTCGCAGGGGTGCAGCCGCCGGTAGTTCTCCGCCAGGTAGTCGGCGACCGGCCAGGCGTTCCAGTCGGCGTCGCGGTTCCGCCGGGGCGCCCGCATGGGCGCGGCCCGGCTCACCGGGCTGCCCGGTTCATCGGGGCTCCGGCGGCCGGCCGGCGGAGACGCCGCCGGGGCGCGGGGACGGGGCTTGCTGCAGTCCGTACCGGTGCGAGAGTTCGGTGAGCGCCGCGTTGAGCTGGTCGATCTCCTCGTCGGTGTTGGCGGCGGTGACCTGGATCCGGAATCCCACCCGGTTGCGCGGGACGAGCGGATAGCTGGCCAGGGTGACGTAGATGCCCCGCTGCCACAGGAACGAGGCCACGGCTTCGAGGTCCTGTGCGTCGGCGAGCGGGATCTCGATGATCGGCAGGCCGTCGGTGTTGGGGGTGTCGATGCCCAGGGCGCGGACGTGGTCGAGGACCCGGGTGGTCTTGCGGTACAGGTCCGCCCGGATCGACTCGCCACGCTCGGCGTTGACGTCGAGCCCGGCGAGGGCGGTGGCGAGCGAGGCCGTCGGGGAGGGACCGGAGTAGAGGTAGGGGGCGGCCGCGACCTTGAGGTGGTCCTTCAGCCTGCGCGGCAGGGCGAGGAAGGCGAGCAGCGAGGAGTACGCCTTGGAGAAGCCGCCGACGAGCACCAGTCCCTCGTAACTCTCGCCGAGGTGGCGGACGATGCTGTTGCCGCGCGCGCCCCAGGGGGAGGTCTCGCCGGATTCCCGTTGACCGATCACGCCGAAGCCGTGCGCGTCGTCGACGTACAGCAGGGCGCCGTTCTCGCGGCAGATCCGGGCGATCTCGCGCAGGTCGGGGAAGTTGCCGGTCATGCTGTTGACGCCGTCCATGCAGACGAGTCGGCCGGTGTCGCCGGGCAGGGACCTCAGTTGCATCTCCAGCTCCCACGGGCTGTCGGCGTGGAAGCGCTGCAGGGTGGCGCCCTGGGCCCGGGCCACCACACAGGCGTCGTACACCGTGCGATGGGCCTGGGCCTCGACGTAGACGTGTCCGGTGCCGGCGAGCAGCGGGACGACCGACTGGTGGATCAGGGTGATGGTCGGCAGCAGCAGGGTGTCGGGCGCGCCGAGCAGTTCGGTCAGCCGTTCCTCGATCGCCGGGTAGAGCCGGGGGCTGCCGATGAGCCGGGACCAGCTGGGGTGGGTTCCCCAGCTTCTGACCTGGGGGTCGATCGCCGCCATGATGTCCGGGTCGAGGTCGAAGCCGAGATAGTTGCAGGAGGCGAAGTCGACGAGCCACTGGTCGTCGACGCGGAGCCTGCGGCCGTCGATCTCGTCGATGACGGCGTCGCACATCGGGCTGGTCCGCTTCAGGCGCGCCAGGTCGAGCCATCGGGGGTCGCGCCGGGCGGGGCCCCGGCGCGCGGGGCCCCCCGCCGGCGGGGGC
>NZ_JBEZNQ010000182.1:0-3131 GCF_040653315.1 Streptomyces sp. NPDC047981
CGGCCATCACCGGTCGGTGACCAGCAGTTTCGCGCACAGCCCAGCCCTGTGGGTGAACAGGTTCACCGAGGAAACGGTCCGCCGTACAGCCGGACGACCGCAGACGTGACGGTTCCGTCGTACCGGGCTGATCCCGCCCACGCCTCATGATCGCCTTGGACAGGGGTTCTCCGCAGTTCCGTGGCTCCTGCGGGACACGGCTGTCAGTGGTGGTCGAGAGTATGGAATCAAGCCCAGCAGTCGCTTCCGGTGCCGATACCGATGAGGAACCGCCGGGCCAACTCGCCCAAGGAGGCTCGAATGCTGTCCAACCTGCCCACTTCCATCATGGCCGCCAGTTCTGCACCGTCCTGGTGGACAACCGCTTCACAGACAATCCCGATCGCCGCGCTCACAACCGTCGCCTTCACCTGGTTCCTGGCCCGGATCCTCGCTCGACGCCAGGAGTTCGGCAAAAAGCAGGCCGAGGCAGAACTCAAACTACGCCAACTGCTACGCGAGGTCCGTGCCGACATACTCCACGCCCGCGCCGGACTCGCCGAGAACGGCAGCTACCACCCGCAAGGATTCACCGGCGAACGGCTGGAGATCATCGCCGCCCAAGCGGTGGTCAGCGCCCATCGGCTGCCGAAGAGAAAGCGGAAGGCGCTACGCGTTGAACTCGTACGGCTGCTGGGCGAATGGCGCGTCCGGATGGCAGAGGAGATGGGAACCGCCCTGCTGAAGTCCCTCGCGCCCGAGCCCACGTCCGGCCCCAAGGAAGCCTCGCTCGTCCCTGCGCGGCGGCCGACCAGCGCCCAGGCCGGCTGGTACGCGATGCATGCCGGTGGTGGCGGCGACGTCACGGAGGGGCTCCTCCACGACCTGTCGAAGTCCCAGATCCCCGCCGAGTCCCACCAGCCGGTGGTCGACTGCCTGGACAGAGCCCTGAAGACGATCGGCGGTTCCACCCGCCTGGACCGCTAACCTCCGCCGCGCCCCAGTCGACCTCGCTCTCACATCGAGCGCGGCATACCGTGGGAGTCAACCGACCCCCACCACATCGGCGAGTAGAGCTGCTACATCATCGCCGACGGCCCCAGCCTTGGGGGCCATCGATCCGCGAACGGTCTCCGGGCGGGGCCGGTCAGAGCCAAGATGGTCGCTCGTCTCGCCCTCGAGAGCGGACTCCAGCAGCCGCTTCGTCAGCTGCTGAAGCAGTCCACCCTCACCCGTCAATTGCAGACCCTCGGCCTGGGCCCGGGCCACGAGCTCGTTCAGGAACTGGTCATCGACGTCGCCGACGCAGCCCCTGCCTCAGACGGCTTGGCTATGTTCTCGCTGGTCACAGGTGCACTCTTCCATGATCGGAGTTACACCGTTCTCTTTACAGTCCCCACCAGTTCCACAGCGGCTCCAGCACGGGGACGACTAGCAGATGACGGCGGACCACCGTGCCAGCTTCGGGCCAATGTTGGATTGGACTCACTTTGTCTTTTTGTGGGGCGCAAGGGGCCTTGTGTATGCCTTCCTGACAGAGTGGATCTGCCTGGGTCCAAGTTCCGATGTGTCTCTGGGGAGGGCATGTGAGTGCCGGGGCGGGCGCTATGACTCTGTTGTTCAGTGAAGCGGAAGGCCGAATCCGGGTAGCGCTGCCTGAAGTGCCGGAGGACACACATGCTCTGTCCGTGCCGGTACGTCGTGAGGGGATGAACCGCGCACCGCGTAATCGCCAGGGCTTGCTGCGCATTCGGGAAGTCGACCTGGTGACTGCGCGGGAGCAGCCGGCCTATGAACCTCCGGAAACGTTGGATAGCCGGCATCTGGTGTGGGTGCTCTCGGCGCAGCGGCGCTCTTGGGCCACGGTGGAGTCCCGTTTCGGAGACAGGGCGTGGGATGTAGCGCTGGCGCTGGTCCGGTGCGGAGGTGTGGTCCTGCGTTGCGCGGTTGATGACGATCTCGAGCTCGCCGGTCCGTTGGCATGGCGTCTGTCTCATTCGTGGGCATTACAGGCGGATGAGTTGCTGCAGGAGCTGCGCGGATGGCGGGATCCCGATGAGGTACGCAAGGAACTGCTTGCGCTGATGGTGCCGGTACCGGAGCTGGAGCGGGAGCAGGTGCTGCTGGATGCCTGTCCGGTGGGTTCGCCGCTGCGGGTGCCGCAGGACAGTGCGGTCGCAACCGAGGCGTGGACTGCCTATGAGGCGGCGGTGCGCGCGGCGTCTGTGTGGTGGCCGGCGTACCGGGACGGGGAGCGGTTGTCCGCCAAGGAGTTGGCTGGCCTTGCGTTGAGCGGGTCGAAGAAGTGGACCCCTCCACGGCAGGCGGCTTTCGAGAACCTGGTCGGGATGAGCTTTGACCTGGCGCTCGATGAGGCTGATGTCGATATTCGAGTGCGGGGGCCTTTGCGGTGGCGGGTGGGGTCGGTGGCTGCCGACGCTGCGGTGGCCAAGCCGTGGATCGCTCTGCCTGCTGGTGCTCTGCGGCTGGTGGGGGAAGTCGAGCACGGTGGGCGGGGCGTCTTCTTGGTTGAGAACTCGGACACGTTTGAACGCGTGTGTGCGATCCCGGAGGTCACGTCGCAGTGGCTGTGCATCTGGGGCAAGGGGTACGTCACCAACAAGCTGGTTGCCCTGCTGGAGTGGATGCGTCCGGAGCGGATGGCCATCTGGGGAGACCTGGATGCGGATGGGATTGCCATCATCGATGATCTGTCCCGGCGCTTGGACCGCAAGGTGCATCCGGTGGGGATGGAAGTGGAGATGTGGCGTGCCGGCCCCTACCGGGATCAGGAGCCGGAGCAGTATCCGAAGGCACGCGCGCTGGCGGAGAGGCTGGCGGCGGAGGGGCCGGTGGAACTGCGGGCCCTGGCGGCGGAGATCGCGCTCTCGGGCGAATCGTGTGAGCAGGAGCCGTTGCACCGGAAGGTGCTGCCTCGCCTGGTTGGGCTGTTGGAGGCGGTGCCGGCTGGTGGGTGAACAGCTCACGTTTGGGGACGGCGATCGGCAGGATCTGGCGGCGGCTGTTCAGTTGGCCAACTGGCGGGCGTTCATGGCTGGGCCTTGTCCCCAAAAGGTGGACACCTGTTCGTGTCGTTATGCGGCAAGTGTCAGAGTAGCTGACTGCTGTTCGTAGACGTTCGGTGCCTGTTG
>NZ_JBEZNQ010000183.1:0-2756 GCF_040653315.1 Streptomyces sp. NPDC047981
ATGGCGGCGCGGTTGACCTGGAAGGGCTTGCCGTTGTTGACGGTGAGTTCGTAGCGGATGGTGCCGGGGGCGGGGACGACGGCGATGCCGCCGGAAGTGGCTCCGCCGATCGTGCCCTTGACCTTCAGCGCCGGGGCCTGGCTGGACGTCGGGACCGTGCCCTCGACCTTCTCACTCCACGCGGTGAGGGGGGTTCCGTTGGAGGAGTTCAGACGCCGGATCTGCAGGGAGTAGGTCTGGCCGGGCGTGAGGCCCTCGACACGGGTACCGGGCCGGTTCGTGGTGCGGTAGTCCTGCACCTGCGTGCCGGTGACGGTGTCCGTGACGATGACCTGGAAGGTGCCGTTGCGCTGGGCGCTCGTGGGAGCGTCGACGGTCTCGGTGTAGCCGAGAACCAGGCCCTGGTCGACCGGAGTGACCTGCACGGGGTTGGGCCCGTAGGGAAGGCTTCCTGCCGGCGTGAGCTTCGTGGTGGCCGCGGTGCTGCTGCCGGCCGTGTTGTTGGTGGTGACGGAGACCGTGTACTCGGTGCCGTTCGTCAGGCCGGTGAGGTCGGCGAAGGGCTCGGCCGTGGTCTTGGTCGCGGCGACCGTCCCGTCGGGGGCGACGGCCTTGACCGTGTGCTTCAGACCGTCGACCGCGTCGGCGTAGCGCACGCGAACCGACTTGTTGGCGACGGCGGTGCCGGTGATCACTGGCTGGGCCGGGGCCTTGAGGTCAGTGGTGTGGACCGCTTCCTGGAATCCCAGCGGGGAGAGCAGCGAGACACGGACCTGGGCGGCGGAGTCGCTGTGCTTCCACGCCACCGGCACCCGCAGTACGGGATCCCCCGGCTCGATCTCGGGCAGGTCGGTGACCGTGCCCGCTACGACCGTGCCGTCGGCATCCGTGACCTTCACCGCGAGCTTATAACCGGTGAGGGTCCACGAGGGGCCGGCGGTGGCGAGCGGGCCCCGGGGAGTGACCGTGACGGTCGCCTCGTCGGTGCCGCCCTGGTTCTTCGGCGTGGACAGCGCCAGCGGCTTCACCGGCGCGTTCGCGGACTGCATCGCGGCATAGGACGCCTTCGGCCGGCCCCACACGTCCACATCACCGAAGCCGCGGACGTTGTTCGGGCTGCTGTTGGTGTAGGTGCTGCGGTAGTCGTTGTACGTCCACTGCGACCAGCCGAAGACGTAGTCCTTGTTCGCGAAGAAGGACTGGGCCCGGTCGCCGCTGGCGGTCTTCTGGTCGAGGCTTTCCTGGCTCGTGAGGTATCCCCCGTTGTTCGAGCCCCTCATGTCGGTGCTGTACTCCGTGACGATGATGGGCTTCGTCGGGTAGAGCTTGTGCGCCCACTGCACTCCGGTGTCGAAGTTGCCGTACAGGTTGATGGCGACGAAGTCCATGTACTGGGTGCCGTCCTTGAGCCCGCACCCGGTCTCACCGGCGGCGCACGGGACTATCGAAGGCTCGTTGATCTTGTTGTTCACCTGGGTGACGTACCGGGTGGGGTCGATCTTCCTGGAGAAGTCGGCCATCCGCCGGTCGTAGGTCCTGCCCCCTTCGGTGTGGGAAGAGAGCTCGTTGCCGACGGACCAGGCGAAGATGCTGGGGTGGTTGAAGTCCTTGTACACCTGCTCGGCCATCTGCTGCTTGATGTTGGGCAGGGCGGTCGTCAGGTCGGCGTCCCAACCCCAGACCGGGGTCTCGCCGATGAGGAGCATGCCGATGCGGTCGGCGTAGTCCAGGACAGCGGGGGCTTGGGCGTAGTGCATGAGGCGGGTCACGCTCATGCCGGCGGACTTCATCATGTCCAGGTCCCGGCGGATCTTGTCGAGGGGCTCGGTGTTGCCGTCGATCGGGTCGTCGGAAACACGGTTGCCTCCCGCCATCTTCAGCCTCTCGCCGTTGAGCAGCACCTTGGTGCCGTCGATCTTGATCGAGCGGATGCCGAACGTGTCGCTGATCCCGTTGATGACCGTACTGGGAGCGGCGGTCCGGGACAGGGTCAGACCCAGGCGGTAGAGGTCGGGGTCGTCGAGCTGCCAGAGGGAGTAGGTGTCGGCGTCCAGAGAGGCGCTCAGGGTGACGGGCACCGTCTGTCCTGCGGGAACGGTCGCGGTGCCGGTGAGGCCGGTCGCGCCGGGAACGTCGGCGCCGGTGGCGGCCGAAGTGATGGAGCCGTCGACCGTGACCTGCTGGTCAGTGTCGCTGGTGTTGCGCACGAAGACCTTGGAAGTGACGGAGGCGGTGCCGTCCGTCAGGTCGGGGGTTGCGGTGATCTCCTGCCGGGTGACGGACAGCGGCTGCGTGGTGGTGAGACTGACGTCCCGGGACAGGCCGCCCCACGGGTACCAGGCGCCGGTCGAGACAGTGTTGTCGGCCTTGACGACCACGGTGTTCGTGCCGGTCGTCCTGATCGCGGAGGTCACATCCAGCTGGAACTCCGTGTAGCCACCGGTGTGCGCGTCACTCTCGGACCAGACGAGACCGGTCCCGTCCAGACCGTTGTCGGCGTCGTTCGACGCGTCCTTGAGGGCGAGGCTCTTGACGAGCTGACCGTTCACCCACACCTGACAGGTCCGGAAGCAGGCATCGAAGGTCAGCCAGTACCGGGAGTCGGAAGAGCCGGGGTGCTGGACGGTGAAGGACCGCTGGTACCACGCCTCACCTCGGTAGGTGTTGTAGTCGTCGCGGGTTTCCCAGTTGCCGGGTACGGGCATGGTGTCCCACCCCGCGGTGCTGGCGCCGGGGGTGGATTGCGCGACGGGGTC
>NZ_JBEZNQ010000184.1:0-2702 GCF_040653315.1 Streptomyces sp. NPDC047981
GACCCCGTCGCGCAATCCACCCCCGGCGCCAGCACCGCGGGGTGGGACACCATGCCCGTACCCGGCAACTGGGAAACCCGCGACGACTACAACACGTACAACGGCGTCGCCTGGTACAGCCGCAACTTCACCGTCGCCAACGTCGGCAACGCCGACTCCCGATACTGGCTCAACATCGACGCCTGCTACTGGGAATGCCATGTGTGGGTGAACGGCACGCCGGTCAAGAGCCTGAAGCTCTCGGACAACTCCCCCGCCGGCGAGGACGGGACGGATCTCAGCTGGTCACCCAGTGACACGCACTGGGGTGGCTACACCCAGTTCCAGCTGGACGTCACTTCCGCGATCCGCACGAGCGGAACCAACACCGTGGTCGTCAAGGCCGACAACACCTACAAGCAGGGAGCATGGTGGCCCTGGGGCGGCCTGTCCCGGGACGTCAGCCTCATCACCACCGAGGCACTCTCCGTCACCCGACAGGAGATCACCGCGACCCCCGACCTGACGGACGGCACCGCCTCCATCACCTCCAAGGTCTTCGTGCGCAACACCGGCACCACCGACCGCCAGATCACCGTGAAGGGCAGCATCACGTCGGCGGCGACCGGCGCGGACGTGCCGGGCGGCACCGCCCTCACCGGAAACGCGACCGTTCCGGCCGGTGAGACGGTGCCCGTCACCCTGCAGGCCGATCTGAACGCGAACACCTTCTCCCTCTGGCAGACCGACGACCCGGACCTCTACCGCCTCGGCGTCTCCCTCGCGGCCGACTCCGCCCCGGGCACCGTCATCAACGGGATCAGCGACACCTTCGGCATCCGCTCGATCAAGGTCAGCGGCACGAACATTCTGCTCAACGGCGAGAAGCTGAAGATGGCGGGCGCGAACCGCACCGCGGAGGACCCGGTGAACGGCAACGCCGAGCCCGTCGCGCAGGTCCGGCACGACCTGGACAGGATGAAGGCCGCCGGCATGGGCCTCACGCGGATCATGCACTTCGCCCAGGCGACCGAGGTGCTGGACTACGCCGACCGGATCGGCATGCTCCTCATCGGCGAGACCCCGATCTGGGGGTCGGCCGCCGACCTGAGTCCCGCGAACACCCTGAGGCTCAAGCAGCAGATGGCCGAGCAGGTGTACAAGGACTTCAACCACCCCAGCCTGTTCGCCTGGTCCGTCGGCAACGAACTGGACTCCCACCAGGCGGACGGTCTCCTCTACGGCGAGAAGATGGCCGACTTCTCGCGGAACATCGACCCCACCCGGCTGGTCACGCTGGCGAACAACAAGATCAACGAGCCGTCGAAGGTCACCGCCGGCAGCCAGGACGCCACGAAGTTCATGGACTTCGCCTCCATCAACGTGTACTACGACTTCGGTGGCGGAGTCACCCACACCCGTAGCCTCTACCCCAACAAGCCGATCTTCATCTCGGAGTACAGCTCCGACAGCCCCTCGGACGGCTACTGGAAGGCGCCCAAGGAGAGCACGGACGCCACGACCACGAACGTGACCACGGCACGCTCGGCCTTCGCCAACAAGGACTACGTCTTCGGCTGGTCGCAGTGGACGTACAACGACTACCGCAGCACCTACGCCACCAGCAGCACCAACAAGGTCCGCGGCTTCGGCGCGGTAGACGTCTGGGGCCGCCCCAAGGCCGCCTACGGAACCATGCGTGCCGGAAACGCGCCGGTCACGTCACTGGCCCTGTCGACGCCGCAGACTCAGGACAGCAACAGCGTCGCCCAGGTCACCGTGACGCCCCGTGGGCCCCTGGCCACCGACGGCCCCTCCTGGAAGCTCTCCGGTTACAAGGTCGCCGTCCGGGCCACCGACGCGAACGGCGCCGTGACCGGGGGCACCGTGACCGATCTGCCCGAGATCGACCCGGGCGACGCCGCGGTACAGGTTCCCGTGTCCTGGAAGTACAGCGACTCGGCGGCCACGCTCACCATCACGCTGCTCTCACCGGTGGGCTATGAGGAAGCGGTCAAGACCGTCGACCTCAAGGCTCCGGCCAAGCCGCAGATCGTCGGCACCGCCGTCGCCAACGGCTCGGTACGTGTGCGCTACGCCGACGCGGTCGACGGTCTGAAGCACACGGTCAAGGCCGTCGCCCCCAACGGGACGGTCGCCGCGACCAAGACGACGACGGAGCCGTTCGCCGACCTCACCGGGCTGACCAACGGAACCGCCTACACCGTCTCGGTGACCACGGACAACGGCGCCGGCAGCAGCGAGGCGGCGAGCGTCTCCCTCACTCCCACGGGCACCCTGCCCGCCGGGCCCAACCCGCTCGTGGTCACCCCCGTCGACGAGGGCCTGGTGCTCGGATTCTCCCAGAACGCATCGGGCACACCGGAGTTCCAGGTCACTGTCACGGACACCGCCACCGGCACGCAGGTGAAGGACTACCGCACCACGAACCGGCCCGGTACCCGTGTCGAGGGCCTCACGCCCGGCCACACCTACTCCCTGCAGATCCGGCAGGTGGCCGCGGACGGCAGCCCCGCCACCGCGTGGAGTGAGAAGGTCGAGGGCACGGTCCCGACGTCCAGCCAGGCCCCGGCGCTGAAGGTCAAGGGCACGATCGGCGGAGCGACCTCCGGCGGCATCGCCGTCGTCCCCGCCCCCGGCACCATCCGCTACGAACTCACCGTCAACAACGGCAAGCCCTTCCAGGTCAACCGCGCCGCCAT
>NZ_JBEZNQ010000185.1:0-2409 GCF_040653315.1 Streptomyces sp. NPDC047981
GCTGGCCCATCAGTCCGGCGGCCCGCACGTCGTGGCCCTGGACGTCGCCGATGACGAGGGCGATGCGGCCGCCGGGCAGCTGGATCATGTCGTACTCGGGATCGTCGGTGCGCGGCCGGACAGCGAGCCCGGGTTGCCGGTCCTGTCGTCGGCCGAGGAGATCCATCGGGCGGTCATCCAGAACACGGTGCGCGACGCGGTCTTCCTGAGGGACGACCCGAGCATGGTGACGCTGTTCCAGCACTACGGCTGTGCCACCTGGCGGGTGGGCGGCGAGGGCCAGGACGGGGCGATGGGCGACCACCTGTGGGGGTACGCCTGCCGTCGCGTGGTCCCGCTGGGCGAGCGGCCCGGACTGACCGCGAAGCGCGCGCTCGACGTGGTCCTGGCCGGTCCCGCGCTGGCCCTCGCCCTGCCGGTGCTGCTGCTGTGCGCGCTGGCGGTCCGGCTCTCCGACGGGCCGGGGGTGCTCTTCCGCCAGGAGCGGGTGGGCCAGAACGGGCGGCTGTTCACGCTGCTGAAGTTCCGTACGCTGCGCCCTGCCGACGAGACCGAGTCGGCGACCCGGTGGAGCGTGGCCAACGACGGGCGGATGAGCCCGGTCGGCGGCTTCCTGCGGAAGTCCTCGCTCGACGAGCTGCCGCAGCTGTGGAACGTGCTGCGCGGGGACATGAGCCTGGTCGGGCCGCGGCCCGAACGGCCGTACTTCGTCTCCCAGTTCAGCCGGATCCACGCCGGATACGCGGACCGGCACCGGATGCCGGTCGGGCTGACGGGTCTGGCGCAGGTGCACGGGCTGCGCGGGGACACGTCCATCGAGGACCGCTGCCGCTTCGACAACCACTACATCGACCACTGGTCGCTCTGGCAGGACGTCAGGATTCTGCTGCGTACCGCGGCGGGTCTGGTCCGGCCGACGGGGAGCTGATGATGACGACGGCGGCGATGCCCGGGGTGCTGCCGGCGGCGGCCGGGACCACCGAGGTACGGGACTGGGCGCGCCGGGCCTGGGCGCTCTCTCCGGTGCTCGCCGTGATCGCGCTGCTGCTCGTCCCCGGCGGGGGCGGCGCGGAGGGCGGCACGGGCGGGACGGGGACGATCGCGGACGCGGCGTCCGGGCTGCTCGTGCTGGTCTGCCTGGTGCGCGTGCTGCGCTCCGGGGCGCGGCCGTTGAGCCGTGCGGCGGCGGTGGTGCTCGGGCTGCCGGTGTGCGGGATCTGTCTGGCGGCGATCACCTCGGGCGATCCGGCGGCGAGCCTGCCGGGGGTGGCCCGGTACGTGCAGGTCTTCGTGCTCGTACCGGCGGCCGTGCTGCTGATGATCCGCGACCGCCGGGACTTCGCGGTGGTCGCGTGGGCGCTGGTCGCTCTGGCGCTGCTGCAGGGCGCGGTCGGGGTCACCCAGTATCTGACCGGGACGGGCGCGTCGTACCAGGGCGAGGACATCCGGGCGGTCGGGACGTTCGGGCCGACGGACGTGATGGGGATGGCGACCGTCGTGTCGTACGGCCTGGTCGTCGTCGTCGGGATCGCGCTGGGGAGCGGGCGGGGGCGGGCCAGGACCGTGGCCCTGGTCTGCGCCGGTCTGCTCTTCCTGCCGCTGGTCCTGTCGTTCAGCCGGGGCGCGTGGATCGCGACGGTGCTCGCGCTGGCGATCCAGCTGGCGGTGTCGGGGCTGCGGCGGGCCGGGCGGGTGGCGCTCGTCGTGGGCGCGCTCGGGGTGGTCCTCGTCGGTGGGCTCGGGGTGGGCTCGGCGATGGTGAAGGAGCGGGTCGCCAGCATCACGCAGGTGGCGGGCGCGCCGGACCAGTCGGTGACCGACCGGTACACGATGTGGGCGGCGGCCGGGCGGATGTGGGCGTCGGATCCGCTGACGGGGGTGGGCCTGAAGGGCTTCCCCGCGTACCGCGACTCGCACGCCTCGCTCGCGCTGTCCTCGGGCAGCGACACGGCGGGGGCCGGTGCGGCGTTCCGCAAGCAGCCGCTGCTCTCCCCCCACAACATGTACCTGCTCGTGCTGAGCGAGCAGGGGCTCATCGGGCTCCTGGCGCTCGCGGGGAGCTGGCTCGCGCTGCTGGTGGGCGCGGTGCGGCGGATGGGGCTGATCGCGATCGGGCTGCTGTCGTGGCAGCTCATCGACTTCTTCTACGCGGACATCGGCGGCCCTTCGACGGTCCTGATGTCGGTGGTGCTCGGGCTCGCGGCCTGGTGGTCGCTGGCGGAGGTGAAACGTGCGTGATCCGTGGGGCGGTGAGCCCGAGTCCACGGACCGGGTGCCGCCTCCGGAGACGCCCGGGGAGCCCGGGACGCCCGTCTGGGCGGACCCGTGGTCCCCGGGCGTCCGGCGCTGGGCGGGCACGACGGCCCAGGTCCCGCACGGTGGTGCCGGGCTCGCCCCGGTCGCCGGGAC
>NZ_JBEZNQ010000186.1:0-2263 GCF_040653315.1 Streptomyces sp. NPDC047981
GGTTGGGGGTCGTTGTCGCGGGGGCCGGTTCTGGGGTTGTGGGCTGTGCGCCTCTTTGGGGGCCCCGCGGGGGGGGGGGGGGGGGGGTGCCGGGGGGGGGCCGGGGGGTCGTCTCGGGCCCCGGCCGGGAGTCTGGTGCCGTCAGCCGGTCGCCGGCGCCGGCACGGTCTCCGGCGTCGTCGTCGGGTCGGCTTCGGGGGTGTCCTGGCCTGCCAGCCGGGCTCGCCAGGTCGCGAGCACGGTGGCGTCCGTCGGGCGGGTCGCCAGGGAAACGATCACATACGCGGCGAGCGAGGCCAACAAACCATAATAAACAGGCTCATTTGCCAGGATTCCGTAAGCCCACATCAGGCCAATCACGGACAGGCCGCCGACGACCACCGCGGCGAGCGCGCCCTGGACGGTGCCGCGGCGCCACAGCAGGCCGCCGAGGATCGGCACGAGCAGCCCGCCGACCAGCAGGTTGTAGGCGACGGTCAGGGCCTGGACGACGTCGTTGAGGGCGATGGCGATGGCGATCGTGGCGATGCCCATGACGAGGATGAAGAGCCGGTTCCCCTTCACCTCGTCGTGCTCCTCGCCGTCGGAGCCCCGGACGGTCAGACCGCGCAGGCGCGACCAGATGTCGTTGTTGGCGACGGTGGCGCAGGCGATCAGGGCGCCGGAGGAGGTGGACATCACGGCGGCGAGCGCGGCGGCGAGGACCAGGCCCCGCACACCCATGGGCAGCTCGTCCTTCACGATCGTCGCGAAGGCGTCGTCGGCGCTGGGCAGGTTCGGGTAGAGCACCTTGGCGGCGGTGCCGATGACGGCGCCGGCCAGGGCGTAGGCGAGACAGTAGACACCGGCGACCGTGCCGCCCCACTGGGCGACCTTGTCGGTCCTGGCGGTGAACACCCGCTGCCAGATGTCCTGGCCGATGAGCATGCCGAAGGTGTAGATCAGGACGTACGTGAAGATCGTCTCGCCGCCGATGCCGAGCGGCGCGAAGTACTCGGTGGGCAGCTGGGCCTTCATCTCCGCGAAGCCGCCCGCCTTGATGACGGCGATCGGCAGCAGCAGGATCAGCACACCGATGGTCTTCACCACGAACTGCACCATGTCGGTGAGGGTGATGGACCACATGCCGCCGAGGGTCGAGTACGCGACGACGATGGCGCCGCCGAGCACGATCGCGACCGTCCGGGGCAGGTCGAAGAGGACGTCGAAGATCGTGGCGTACGCGATGGTCGAGGTGACCGCGAGCATCAGCGTGTACGCCCACATGACCACGCCCGAGATGACGCCGGCCTTGCCGCCGTAGCGCAGGTCGAGCATCTCGGAGACGGTGTAGACCTTCAGCCGGGCGATCCGGGCGGAGAAGAAGATGGAGAGGGCCAGCAGGCCGAGGCCGATGGTGAAGACCATCCAGGCGCCGGAGAGGCCGTACTTGTAGCCGAGGCCCACACCGCCGATCGTCGAGGCGCCGCCGAGGACGATGGCGGCCATGGTCCCGGAGTACATCCAGGGCCCGAGCCGGCGGCCCGCGACCAGGAACTCGCTCTTGGACTTGGCGCGGCGCATGCCCCACCAGCCCATCGCGAGCATGCCGGCCAAATACAGGACGATCACTGTGTAGTCGACGGCCATGGGGCCCTCCCTCGTTCGTTCGGTGGCGTGTCGTGCGGTGGAGTGACGACCAGTGACTGTTCGCGAGGACATCCGCCCGTACCCGCGGCCCCTGGATGGCACGAGGCTAGGTGGCCGGAAAGCGACGATGAAGCGTAAGTTTCATCCACTGTTAACCGGGTCCGATGTACGAAAGGTCCATAGCGATGGCCCCCGCTCAGGAACCCACCTCGACCCCACCGGCCCCGCCCGTCTCACTGGCCGCCCTGCTGAACCGGCGGGACCTCGGGCTGCGACTCCTCGCGGGCCCGGCCGACGCCGCCATCCACTGGGTGCACACCTCCGAGATGGCCGACCCGTACCCGTATCTCCTCGGCGGCGAGCTGCTGATGACCGCGGGCGTACAGCTCGCCCACCCGGCGCACTACGTCGAGCGGGTCGTGGCGGCGGGTGCGGCGGCGCTCGGTTTCGGCGTCGCGCCGGTGTACGACACCGTCCCCGAGGCCCTGGTCGCCGCGTGCGAGCGGCACGGGCTCCCGCTGCTCGAAGTGCCGCCGCATGCAGGGCCGGTCGGGGCCCGCCCCCACCGGTTACGGATCCAACGGTGCGCAAGGGCCCGGAAGTCGGCCCGAAAGGACACCCTGACGGCCGGAGC
>NZ_JBEZNQ010000187.1:0-2256 GCF_040653315.1 Streptomyces sp. NPDC047981
CAGCCACGTCCTGAGCGGTCGTGTTCCAGGCGGGATTCGGGACCCCCGGGCCGGGCGGGCCGGCACCGTCCACCCACGCGGCGGCGTCCACACCCCCAGCCACGTCCTGAGCGGTCGTGTTCCAGGCGGGATTCGGGACCCCCGGGCCGGGCGGGCCGGGGTCGGCGGCCGGGGTCTGTGTGAGGGAAACCAGTGTGTTCTTCCACGTCTCGAGAACCTGGAAGTCGTCAGGGGTAATGCAGGTCATGAGGAATGCGGCGAGTTGGGGGACGGATGCGCCGGCACTGTTGACGCTGTGGCGTTGGGCTGTGAGGTAGACCGCATGGGTGAGGGTGTCCTGGTTCGCGGTTGCGGGGCCGCCCGAGCCCCAGGCGGCCCAGGACTGTGCGGCGTTCCAGTCACTCTTGCCGATGGCGTCAAGACAGGCCAGGTCCTGATCCCGGCCCGCAGGGATCTGCGGGCCGCCTCCGGCAGCGAACGGGTTGTACAGGAACTCCCAGTAGTGGTCCGCAGTCGTAACGCCGAAGGTGAGCAGCGTTCCCGCGTACTCCTCGTCGGTGGATTCCGGCACATTCCACCGGGCAGCTACCCGGAGCACCGCCCCACGAAGCAATGGCTCGTCCACGTTCAGGCCTGTAAGCCGTCCCGCAAGAGCAGCGGCATCGGCCCACCTCCCCTCAGACGCCTGGGTGAGAGCGTCGGTGATGTCCACCCCCTGCCCCCGCGCACCCGCACCCGTCCCCGGCGCGCCCCGAAACCCACCCGCGGAGTACTCACTCATCCGTCCCACTCCCACTCACTCACAGCCGCACCGGACAACCTGCCCCGCCACCACCATCACACCACCCGCCCCACCCACAAAAACCCGGAAACACCCACCAAGTCATGCCAGAACGCCCACAACTCGGACCTCACGGCCGCCCCATCACGCACCAAAGGGAACCACCCCATGCCCCGCAACCCACCAGAACAGCCGACCGAGGGCCGGTACCAGTGAACCTCTTCAGCGGCCACTCCAGAGGGTGAACGGCTCTGTGGAGTTGATCCGTCTCTGATCTGCGGTCGCGCTCGGCCTCCGTGGATCAGGCCGTCACCCGATCGTGGCCGTTCTGAAGAAGCTCAGTGAACGGGTCTGGCCCGTAGTCGGTGGTGACGCCGGGTGTGTGTCAGGGCAGGAGGGTGCGGTGGCGGAGGAGGTCGAATCCGGCGCGTCCGTGCTTTTGCCGCATGATCCTCTTGGTGCGGGTGTTGACGCCTTCGGTGCGCCCGTTGTGGTAGGGCAAGGTGAGGCCGGCGTTCACGGCGAGCCGGTCGATTTCGAGGCCATTGGTGAAGCTGCGCAGGTGGGGCAGGGCGACAGCGCGGGCGGCTGTGATCCACTCGGTGAGTTTCACGTCGTTGCCCTCAGCCGGTTTCAGCAGGGCTGCGAAGCCGCGTATGAGATCGGCGAGTGCGGTCATCTCCGAGCAGGCCGGCGGCGATCTTCTCCAATAGGACCGTTTCCTTCGGGCGCAGGCTCTCGGGGTCCGTGAGTAGAGCTCGTAACACGATCATGATCGTGTTACGAGCTCTTAGGCGGCGACTGGGCTAGGTTCCTTTCCTCTCGAATTGATCGCATCAATTCATACAGGTGAGCGACGGTCCCTGCTTTCTCAAAGGACCGCCTCCTCCTACGCTGCCCGGCCTGCCAGCCAAGCCTTGGCTGGTGACACGGTGGCCGTGGCATGGGGCTTCGCCGTGGATCGGGGTGACTCCCTTCGTGTGGACACTCTGAGAATGGATCTTGTAAATGCGAGGAGGGGTGTCCTGGTGGGACGGAAGTCTCCATATCCGATGGGGTTCAGGAACGAGGCGGTGGCTCTGTTTCACCCGACGGGCAGGATGCGGACGTATGCCGCGGTTACGGCGGACGTCTGGGATGACGGGCGAGACGCTGCGAAGCTGGGTGCGGCAGGCCGACGAGCAGGCCGGCCGCGCGTGCGGCCGCCGCGTACCGGAGCACGGTGTTGAGGTCCCGGCCCAGGTGTCGGGCGATCGCGCGGCGTGAGTGGCCTCGGGCGAGCATCTCGTGGACCAGGGCATGTGCGGCCTTCTTGCGCTCGGCCCGCCGGCCGACGGGCTCCGCGTCGTTCGCCGGCCGACCGGTAGCCGGTCGGGTGTCAGGGCCTTGTCCCCAAAAGGTGGACACCTGTTCGTGTCGTTATGCGGCAAGTGTCAGAGTAGCTGACTGCTGTTCGTAGACGTTCGGTGCCTGTT
>NZ_JBEZNQ010000188.1:0-2194 GCF_040653315.1 Streptomyces sp. NPDC047981
GGTGGCCGGCAGGGTCGGGGGCGGCGGCGCGGCGGTGGCGGCCGCCTCCGCGGAGTCCTCGGAGTACTCCGGCAACGTGCTCGTCGGATACGGCACGGCGGGACCGGCGGCCAGGCGTCGCCGGGTGCGGCGCGAGAGCCCCGCGGCGCCGGTGGCCGCGGCGCCGGTGGCCGCCGCGCCGGTGGCCGTCGCTCCGGCCGTCGCCCCCGTGAAGCTGCCGGCCTCGGCGCAGGCCCCCGCGGTGTCCGAGGGCCCGGTGCCGGTGATCTCGCCGCTCGTGCGGAAGCTCGCCCGGGACAAGGGGCTCGATCTGCGGGCGGTACGGGGCTCGGGCCCGGCCGGACTGATCCTGCGGGCCGACGTGGAGTCCGCCGTGGCCGCCGCCGAGACGGCCGCCTCGCGTCCCGCTCCGGCCGTGGCCGCCACGCCTGCCGGTGCCGGTGCGGCCGTCGGCGAGAGGGTGCCGCTGCGCGGGGTCCGGGGTGCCGTCGCCGACAAGCTCTCCCGCAGCCGTACGGAGATCCCGGACGCGACCTGCTGGGTGGACGCGGACGCGACCGAGCTCATGGCGGCGCGGGCCGCGATGAACGCGGCCGGTGGCCAGAAGATCTCGCTCCTCGCGCTGCTCGCCCGCATCTGCACCCACGCGCTCGCCCGGTACCCGGAGCTCAACTCCACGGTGGACATGGCGGCGCGGGAGATCGTCCGGCTGCCGTCTGTGCACCTCGGGTTCGCGGCGCAGACCGAACGCGGTCTGGTCGTCCCGGTCGTCCGCGACGCGGGCACCCGGACGGCGGAGTCGCTGACGGAGGAGTTCGCGCGGCTGACCGAGTCGGCGCGGAAGGGGTCGCTGACACCGGCGGACCTGACCGGCGGGACGTTCACGCTGAACAACTACGGGGTGTTCGGGGTCGACGGATCCACGCCGATCATCAACCACCCGGAGGCGGCGATGCTCGGGGTGGGCCGGATCATCCCCAAGCCGTGGGTCCACGACGGCGAGCTGGCGGTCCGCCAGGTCGTCCAGCTGTCGCTGACCTTCGACCACCGGGTCTGCGACGGAGGCACGGCGGGCGGCTTCCTGCGCTACGTCGCGGACTGCGTGGAGCACCCCGCGGTACTGCTCCGCACGCTCTGACCCCCGCCTACCGCCCCCGAGAGTCCGGCCTGTCGCCCCAAGAGCCCCCGCCCGCCGTCTCGGCGTCTTGATCTCCGAGACGGGCGGGGACTCTTGGGGCGTGTGCGGCTCATACTGCTGGGGTGACGACCGTGTATGACGCCGTCGTGCTCGCGGGCGGGGCGGCGAGACGGCTGGGTGGCGTGGACAAGCCCGGCGTGCGTGTGGGCGGGCGGGCCCTGCTCGACCGCGTGCTCGCAGGCTGCCGGACCGCCGGGCGCACCGTGGTCGTCGGGGACCGGCGGGCGACCGTGCGGCCCGTGGTGTGGGCCAGGGAGGAGCCGCCCGGCGGGGGACCGCTGGCGGCGCTCGACGCCGGCGTGCGCGAGGTCGCGGCCGGTGCCGTGCTCGTGCTCTCCGCCGACCTGCCGTTCCTCGACGAGGAGACCGGCAGCCGTCTCCTGGACGCCCTGACCGCCGCGCCCGACGCCGACGCGGCCCTCCTCGTCGACGCCGACGGCCGCGACCAGCCGCTCGTCGCCGCGTACCGCACCGACGCCCTCCGCCGTGAGATGGGTCTCCTCACGACCACGCACGGCAGCCTCTCCGGGCTGCCGCTGCGTCTGCTCACTCAGGGGATGCGGATCGTCCGGGTCACCGCGGGTCCCCTCGCCTCCTTCGACTGCGACACCTGGGAGGACATCGCCGCGGCCCGGGCCAGGATCAGGGAGCATGGGAACGTGCTGGACGAATGGATCACCGCAGTCAAGGCCGAACTGGGCATCGAGCTCGACGTCGACACCGGCGTGCTGCTCGATCTGGCCCGGGACGCGGCCCACGGGGTCGCCCGCCCCGCCGCGCCGCTGACCACCTTCCTGGTCGGATACGCGGCGGCGAAGGCGGCCGCCGACGGCGCCGCGGGCGGTGCGGAGGCCGCCCGCGAGGCCGTGGCGGAGGCCTCGCGCAAGGCCGCCGCCCTCGCCAACCGCTGGGCCGCCGAAGCGGAGCGGGACACGGCCGGATGACCCCCCACGACGACGGTGACGACGGCGTCGACGAGGTCCTCGCCCTCGTCGC
>NZ_JBEZNQ010000189.1:0-2178 GCF_040653315.1 Streptomyces sp. NPDC047981
GGGGTCGTCGGCCCCCGGCCCGGCGGCCCGGCCACGGCGAGCGGCGAGGGCGACGGGCTGCGGCTCGCCGCGTACGCGCTCGGCGGCGGCGACGGGCTGACCCTCGGGGTCGCGACCGAGAGCCGGGAGCCCGGGGACCACACGATCGCGGGCGTGGCGGTCGTCCTGCTCTCGCTGCTGACCGCCCCGCACCGGGGCGCGGACGTCTCCGGCCGTGACACGGCCCTGGTCCGGCTGCTCCTCGGGGCCGAGGTCGAGGAGGCCGCGCGGGCGCTCGGCCCCGGCCCCTGGACGGTCGTCCACGCCCGGGGCGGCGACGGCACCCCGTTCGCGGCCCCGAGCCTGGGCGCGGCCCTGGGGACCGCCCTGGTGGACGCGGGCGAGGGCGGTGGGGGCGAGGGTGGGCGCGCCGACGTGGAGGTGGGGAACAGCGGGCCGGACGGCACCCCCGTGTCCGTCCGGCTCCTGCTCCCCACCTCCTCGCCCGTGACCGCCCAGCCCGGCTGGACCCTCGGGGTCAGCGCCCCCGTCGAGGCCGGCGACCTGGCGGCGGGCGACGCGCAGGCCGCCCGGGCGCTGCGCCGGGCCGAGGCGAGCCGTACGGACCTGGTGCGCCACCGGCCCGCCGGGTTCGGCGGGCTGTTGGACGGGGCGGAGGCGACGGCGTACGCGCGGACCCTGCTCGCGCCCCTCCACGAGCCGCTGACCGAGACCCTGCGCACCTGGCTCTCGCTGCACGGCAGCTGGGACCGCACGGCCGTCGCCCTGGACATCCACCGCAACACCGTCCGCCAGCGCATCGCGCGCTGCGCGACGCTCCTGGCCACGGACCTGGACGATCCGGACGTCCGGATGGAGCTGTGGTTCGCCCTCGGCCGGCTCTGACCCTTCGGACCAGGTCGGGTCGCGTCGGGTCGGGTCGGGTCGGGTCGGGTCGGATCAGGTCATGTCAGGTCAGGGCCAGAGCTTGTTCACGGCCGTCCGGGTCGTGGTGGTGAAGGCGGCCACCGGGGCGTCCACCAGGTCGCCCATCTGCCCCCACTGGACATAGGTGACGGTCCGCCCGTCCCGGCCGACCGAGAAGAGGTGGATGTCCGTGTTGCCGATCTCGCGGTTCGCGGTGTCGAGGCTGTAGACGTACGCGCCCTCCTCGACCGCCACCTTCCCGTGGAACCGGCTGCTCGCGTCCACCTCCGGATACTCCCGCTCGATCCGCTCCCCGCAGCTGAGGAGCGCCTGGCGCAGCCGGTCGACGAACGCGGCGGCCTTGGCCTCGGTCGCGGCGACGGTGGTGACCTGGACGCCGCCGGTGTCCAGCTCGGTACGGAAGACGCGGTGCCGGGTGCCGGCCACCGGGAACGCGTCCGGGCTGCAGAACACGCCCGCCTCCGGCAGCCCCGAGGTCACCGGGTCGGCCGTCCACGGAGTGCTGGACGGCGGCATCTGGGCGGGCGACAGGAAGGCCGGCCGGGTGGCGGCAGCGGCGGCGGCAGCCGCCGAGGACGCCGTCGGCGCGGCGGTCGCGGAAGGCGCGGCGGCGAGCGCGACGAGGCCGAGGACGGCGGCGCCGGACGCGGCGACGACGGAACGGAACGTGATCATGATGGGCATCCCCCTGTGACGTGCGGGTGCACGGACGTGCGGACGTACTGGCGTACGGGTCGTCAAGACACCACCAGCGTCCGGGCGTTGCACCGGCCCGGGCAAGAGCGGCACGTACGCACGCCGTGCCGGAACCGTTCCACCCCCGCTGACGTGGGAGTACGCAGAAGGGGGTGGAACGCCCGTGGGAAAGACCAAGGACCCGGCGGTCGACGAGCTGGCCCGGCAGGTACGCGCGCTCAAGGAGCGTTCGGGCCGCAGCTACGGCTCGCTCGCGCGCCGCCTCAACGTGAGCACGTCCACGCTCTTCCGGTACTGCTCCGGGGAGACCGTGCCGGAACGGTTCACCGTGCTCGACCAGCTGGCCCGGCTCTGCGGGGCGACGGAGGACGAGCGGCGCGCACTCCGGCAGGCGTGGACACGCGCGGACGAGGTACGGCGCCCACCCGTGCCGCCGGCGATGCCGTTACGGATGCCGGCGCCCGAACCCGTACCGCCGCCCACCGCGCCCACCGGCACCCCTCGGCCGCACCGGCGCCCCGCCCGGGCCGCCGCCGCGGCGGTCGCCGCCCTGGC
>NZ_JBEZNQ010000190.1:0-1980 GCF_040653315.1 Streptomyces sp. NPDC047981
GTCGCCGGAGTGGTCGAGCAGGGCGCGCAGGGCGGCGGCCGGGTCGTCGGTGTGGGCGGCCGCGTCCAGGGCCGCGGCCGTCAGCGCGGGCTCGGCGGGTTCGGCCGCGGTCGCGTACCGCTGGAGCAGGGCCCGTCCGTGCTCGGGGACCGGAGCCACCGCACGGAGCAGCGCGGCCCGTTCGTCGAGACCCCGGCCGGGATCGTCGACGGCGGCCGAGGCCAGCAGGACCGCGGCCCGCTGCTGCCGGGGCAGCCACCTGTCGGCGTACCGGAAGGGCGGCAGCGGCCGAGGAGACCCGGACACCGGGAACCGGCCGCCCGGGAGCAGGCTCTCGGCCAGCGCGCGGTCCAGCAGGTCGGTGCGCTCCGCCGCGAGGACGGCGAGCACCGGCGGCAGGTGGACCGCGGAGGGCTCCCGCGCCACCAGTTCGGCAGCTCGGTCGCCGCGCGTCGCGGGATCGGCCAGCCAGGCCGCGGCGACCTCGCCGAAGACACCGTCGGGGCAGGTGCGCAGGGCGTGGTCGATGCGGTCCCGGAGCTCGGGGATCCGGCTCGCGCGGTGGCCCCAGAACCTGACCAGCGCGAGCAGGGGGACGGCATCCCCACGGGCGGCGGCCCGGTCCAGCCACGGGCCGAGGGCGTCGAGCACGGCGCTCGTCGCGCCGCCGCGCGGCAGGAGGGCCGGAGGGCCGAAGGCGACCGCGCCGGTGTGCGCGGTCAGCGCCTCCAGGAGGCGTACGGCGGTCCGCACGGCGGTCCGCACGCCTGCGTCACCGCCGTCATGGGCGCCGAGCAGGGAGACGGCCAGCGTACGGATCGTGTCCCGGGTGCCGGAGGAGCAGTCCCGGGCCCGCAGGGCGTCCAGGCACAGCCGCTCCAAGGACTCCGCCCCGGTGGGGTCCCCGGCGGGCCCGCCCGTCCCGAGGGCCGGCACGACGAGCGAGGGCGGCACGTCGGCGAAGGCGGTGAGGGCATCCCCGCGGACGATGTCGCGCTCGTTCTTCAGTCGGCCGGCGGCCAGCGCGAGGAACTCCGCGACCTGTTCGGGATCACGGGCGTTGCCCGCGTTGCCGGCCAGATGGTGCCAGAGCGTCCCGCGCTCCTCGGCGTCACCGGTGCGGAGAGCCGCCAGGAGTTCGGGGCGGGCTTCGGCGGGCGGCAGGAGAGCGAGCAGGGCCCAGAGGTCCCAGTTCGAACCCCGTTCGGCGCGGAGCGCCTCGATCGCGCCACGGGCCCTGTGATGCCGTTCGGCGGCCGGCAGGTGGGCGAGCACCCCCGGGTGCGCACGGACGTTCAGGCGGGGGTCGCCCGCGGCGACGACGGCGTCCACGAAAGCGGCCCGGCGGGCCGGTGGCACCGACCGCAACAGGACGCCGAAGGCTCGGCGGTGGAACCACCGCGCTCCGAGCCGGGGCAGGGAGTGCGGATCCGCCGCCACCAACTGCCGCATGACCGAAGTGCCGGGCGTCCGCTCCCACCGGGCGGCCGCCCGGCGCGGGTCGGCGAGCCAGCGCGTCACGCGCTCGGCGTCCGCCGCGACGAGGTCGCCCAAACGGTCCTGGACCGGACCGGGCAGGTTGTCGGGGCCGAAACGTTCCAGCAGGTCCAGTACGCGGCCCGGTGCGGCGGGCAGCGCGGCGGCGATTCCGGTGGAGTGCTGCCGCCACCAGCGGTCGCGCGAGTGCTGGGGCAGGTCGCCGAGCTCCCGCTCCGCGTGGTCGAGGACAGCGACGGGGTGCCGGACGGCCAGGACGCTCCAGTCCTCGAACGCGAGCGCCCCGGCCAGTGCGGGCAGCATCCGCGCGGTGAACTCGGGCGAGCAGCCCGGCAGCAGGAGGGCCGCGTCCCGATCGCCGTACGCGGTACGGACCCGGGGCACCAGGCGCTCGGCGAGCGCCGGCCGCCGGCCGTCGCGCAGCAGCCGGGCGAGGTCGGCGCGGACCACGGCGGGCGCGTCGTCGTAGGCGGCCTCGACGGC
>NZ_JBEZNQ010000191.1:0-1896 GCF_040653315.1 Streptomyces sp. NPDC047981
GCCGAACAGGCCGCCCGGCGGGCCCGCGAGGCGGCGGCACGCCGGGAACGGGCCAGGGCGGCGGCCGAGCGCAGGGAGGCCGAGCTGGCGAACCGCCGAGCCGAGCGCGAGCAGGCGCACGCGCGCCGGTTGCGGCAGGAGCAGGCCGGTGCCGACGCGCGTCGACTTGCCGAGGTGCGGGACCTCCTGGACAAGGTCCACGCGGACGCCTCCGAGGTACGCGCCCTGCGGCAGCGGCTCGACGTCCTGCAGGCCGGCGTCGACCGTGCCGAGGACCTCGGCGGATCGATCGAGGAGTTGCGCGGTCGGGTCGTCGTCCTCGGTCGTGAGCGGAACGCGCCCGGCCAGGGCGTCGACCGGGGTTCCGTGGTCGCGGGGTTCGCGTCGCGGCTGGCCACGATCGGGGCGGAGGCCCAGGGGCGGGACCCGGAGGGGCACCGGCGCTGTGTCGACCTGCTCGACGCGTTGCGGGCCTCCGCCGCGCCCGGTGCGGAGACACGGTTCGAGGCTCTGCTCGGCACGGTGGAGCACGCGCTGGGCCGCCATGCCGCGGTCGCCGGGGAACTCGCAGCCGAGGAGCGTCGGCGCGCCGAGCGGGAGCGCGAGGCCGAGCGGCAGTCGGAGGAACGCGCCGCCCGTGAGGAGGCGGACCGCCGAGCCGCCCTCGAGGCCGAACAGGAGCGCCACGAGGCGTTGTCCGCCGAGGCGAAGGACCGGCTCGATGTCGTACGGCCGTCCGTCAGGGCCGCGGCGGACGAGGCCAGGGAGCTCGCCGACCTCGCACTCGCCGAGCGGATCGAAGCGGCGCTGACCGCCGTCACGGAACCGCTCGCGGCCGGCGCCGCCGAGGTGGCCCTGTCGGCGGTCGCGGCTCTGGAGGAGCTGCTCGTCGGAGCCGAATCCCAGCTGGACGAACTTCAGTTGGCGTACACGCGGCGCATCGACCTCGCTCAGGCCCTGCAGGACGCGATGCTCGGCGAGGGCTTCGCCTTCACCGGCGGAGCCGAACAGAACGGCCGCCTGCTGCTCAGTTTCGAGCGGCCGAGCGGCGCGACGTACCGGACCACGATCGCCACCGACGAGGGCGGCACCCCCGTCCTCGTCTACCAGGTCGACGGCGAGCCCGATGTCGCCCTCCGCCCGGATCCGGACGGCGCGGTGTGCGACCACACCGAGGATCTGCTGGAGCGGGTGCACGAGGCGATCGTCGAGCGGGACGGCTTCGTCCCGGGCGAGATCACCTGGCAGGGCAAGCCGCCGAGGCGGAGCGAGAGGGGCCGGCCCGTCTCGGAGGAGTGGAGGTGGAACCGGTGAACACGGTCGACTGGGCCAAGCGTGCGAACGGCGTCGGCGGTTCGGCGGGTTCCCCGGCCTCGGCCCGTCGCGACGGCTCCGCCCGCGACGGGGAGCCGGTCACCGCGGACGGCATGATGCCGCTGTGGGCGGTGTCGCTCGGCTGGGAGCTGCGGCGTGGGCGCCAGGTGGTCCTCAACGGACAGATCAGGGACCGCTGGTGGTTCGCCGACCGGCCCGCCTCGTTCCGCGAGGTCGTCGCCGGCCTGCTGGAGGCGCGGGGCGCGGAGGTCGTCGGCTGGTGGGATCCCGTGGGCGGTCTCGGCTTCCCGCTGCCGGGTCATGCCGAGCGCTTCGACCAGCTCCGCGAAGGGCGCGCGCCGGACCGGCCGGGAACGCGGGCGGGGACCGGCGACGCGCCGCCGGATGACCCGGGCACCGCCCGGCCGCCGCACACCTTCGAGGACGCGCGCGCCACGGAGGCGCCACGCGGCGCGGAGGACGCCCACGGCGCAGCACGATCACCGCGATGTTGACCAGGGCGAAGGCGAACAGGGTGCCGATGCTGGTGGCGTCGACGAGCTTGCCCAGCGGGATCACGGA
>NZ_JBEZNQ010000192.1:0-1752 GCF_040653315.1 Streptomyces sp. NPDC047981
GCTCTTCACCTCGCTCGGCGTCCTGACGCCGCCGCGTGGGTGGACGGTGCCGGCCCGCCCGGCCCGGGGGTCCCGAATCCCGCCTGGAACACGACCGCTCAGGACGTGGCTGGGGGTGTGGACGCCGCCGCGTGGGCGGACGGCGCCGGCCCGCCCGGCCCGGGGGTCCCGAATCCCGCCTGGAACACGACCACTCAGGACGTGGCTGGGGGTGTGGACGCCGCCGCGTGGGCGGACGGCGAACTCGATCGGGTCATGGGCATCGTCGATGAGGTGAACCTGGATGTGTTCGCACCGGATACGGCCGGCCGCGATCCGGTGCCGGGGCCCTCCAGACGGCCGCGTAAGCGCAAGGCCGACACGGATCTGCCGGCTGTCGTCCTCCACGACCCCCGGCCCTCCAGCAAGCAGACACGGGAGAAGGACGAGCAGATCCTCGCGGGCATCAACGCCGCACCCGCAGGCAGTATCTCCGATACCGCCCGGCACATGAACATGGACCCGCAGACCCTGAATAGTTGGCTGCAACAGAGGACTTCTCAGCTGGGGCTGGACTCCGGGACGACCCAGGCGCAGACACTGCGGTATATCCGTGACCACAAGGACGCGGTCGCCGTGGGCATGATCCGGAAACGAGCCAACGACCTCGCCCCCTACGAAACCCCCTACCCCAAAATCCTGGACGAACGCGACAAGCAGGTCATCGCCACCCTCCTCCACCACCACCCCACCGGCAGCATCACCGACATCGCCAGGCACTACGGGCAACGGCAAAAGAACCTGCAGAATTGGGTGGAGAGGCTGGGAAAAAACCTGCGCGTGCCCGGCGCAGCCGGTGAGGTGGTGACGTATGTGCGGGACAACCCGGACACGGTACTTCGCCAGGCCGGGCTCGACAGCAGCGACATCACCACCCTCCCCGCCATACCCTTCGGAGTAGTCGCAGGCCTCACCCCACGCGACAAGCAGGTCATCGCCACCCTCCTCCACCACCACCCCACCGGCAGCATCACCGACATCGCCAGGCACTACGGGCAACTGGAGCAGACCCTGCACAATTGGCTGGGGGAGCTGGGACGGAGCCTGCGCGTGCCCGGCGCAGCCGGTGAGGTGATGGCGCATGTGCGGGACAACCCGGACACGGTACTTCGCCAGGCCGGGCTCGACATCAGCGACATCGCCACCCTCACCATCCCCTCCGGAGTAGTCGCAGGCCTCACCCCACGCGACAAGCAGGTCATCGCCACCCTCCTCCACCACCACCCCACCGGCAGCATCACCGACATCGCCAGGCACTACGGGCAACGGCAAAAGACCCTGCAACGTTGGGTGGAGAGGCTGCGAAAAAACCTGCGCGTGGACGTCACAGGCGCTGATGTGGTGACGTATGTGCGGGACAACCCGGACACGGTACTTCGCCAGGCCGGGCTCGACAGCAGCGACATCACCACCCTCACCATCCCCTTCGGAGAAGTCGCAGACCTCACCCCACGCGACAAGCAGGTCATCGCCACCCTCCTCCACCACCCCGCCCTCAAAATCACCGACATCGCCAAGCAGTACCAGCACCCGAGGCCCACCCTGGAGGACTGGGTGAATGGGCTGGGACGGAGCCTGCGCGTGCCCGGCACAGCCGGAGATGTGGTGAAGTATGTGCGGGACAACCGGGACGAGGTACTTGCCCAGGCCGGGCTCGGCAAAGACATCACCACACTCCCCCCTATCCCGAAAGGAAAGAAGTAGCACCCCTAC
>NZ_JBEZNQ010000193.1:0-1722 GCF_040653315.1 Streptomyces sp. NPDC047981
TTTCATCCTGAATAGCTGCAGGTCAGCAGCGTATGTATGGCCTGGACGATGGTGCCGATGCGGCTGGTGGAGCATCGGGCCCGCCGGAGCAGCCGCCAGGACTTCAATTGGGCGAAGGCGCGTTCGCCAGGCGCCCTCAGTCGGGCATGGTCACGGTTGAACTGCTGGTATTGCTCGGGCTGTTCGCGGTGGTGGTAGTACGGGGTGCGGAAGGTGGCGCCGGCACCCTGGTAGGCGCGGTCCGCGAGGTCGAGGATCTGCCGGGTGAGGCAGGCCTGGACGATGCCGTGAGAGCGAGCCGCGGTCAGATCGTGGGTCCGGCCGGGTGTCGCGCGGGAGAACCAGAGCGGTGTGCCGTCGGACCTGGCGATGACCTGCACGTTCATGCCGTGCCTGCGGTGCTTCATCGAGTAGTACGGCTCGTCCGCACGGATCCGGTCGATCGGGATCAAGGTGCCGTCGACGATGACGTGGTTGCCTTCACCGAGGCCGGTGAGTGCTTCGTGCAGGCCGGGTGCCCAGCCGGCCAGGACATCCAAGGTCTCGTCGACGTACCGCCAGGCGGTGGCCCGGGATATCCCGAAACCGGCCCCGAGCTGCGAGAACGTCTCGTTCTTCCGTAGATGGACCAGCGCAAGGAGCGCCTGCTTGAAACAGCCGAGTCTGCGCCATCGTGTGTTGCGGGCCCGGCGGTGCTCGTGCAGCAGCCAAGAAACATGCTCAACCAGCTCGTGAGGAACATCGAGCATGGCAGGATACGGAACCACCAGGGCCCCTTCTGTCGCCAGCGTGTTGAGTGAGATCACCACGCCAACGACCAGGGGCCCTGCCTCGTCACCACCCCCGCTGACCAGCCCATTTCACCCTCCAGCCCAGGATGAAAGAGGCTCATTGAGCCTCTTTCATCCTGGGCTCGGCGCGGTCTCTCAAGCGCTTCTGACCTGCGGCGATGCTCTTGATCTTCACTCTCGGAGCCCGAGGATGAAAGAGGCTCAGTCAGGGAAAGCGAGTCATCAGGCGTGTAGAGCACCCAGTTCCCATGCTTCGCAGCGTGGTCCAGCAGGAACTGCTGGCCCTGCTCCCGATCGCTTCCCGCCAGCGGGAAGCCAGACAGGAAGACCTGTGGACCGGTGACGGCATCCAGCGCAACGCAGGCGAGCTTGCCCGCGTCGTAGAACGCTTTGACCCCATCCGGGAAGTCCTCCTGCGCATACGGCCCGCCAACCAGTTCCTGCGGTCCAGGGACCAAAAGTGCCTGGGCTACCTCGGCTGGAGACATCCCGAACTGCAACGGACCCACGCCGGCTCCCGACCGCAGCTCCCAGCACTCCCGCTCCGCATCCGTGCCCATCCACCCACTCCTACGTCCGACCGGTCCGGATTTGCTTCTGTTGCTCAGGCCGCATGCGTACGCCCATGGGCCAAGGTGCCAACTCAGCTGCCCAAGTGCCAACGGGAGTGCTGCTCTGGGCCGGAGTCATTCTGAAACGATCAATTACACAAGATCGCTGACGCGCCCCCGGTTGTGGGACAGAGCCGTTCGATTGACAGACCCGCCTGACCGGTCACGACATCACGAGTTCAACCTCTGTGGGTGATGTGGGCTGTGTGTGGGTGTGTGGTCAATGGCTGTTGGGGTGTGGATGCTGGTGGGTGTGGTCGGTGGGTTGTGCCCGGTCGGGTGTGGTTGGTGGGCTGTTGGCGCATGATGGGGTGGGTTTT
>NZ_JBEZNQ010000194.1:0-1719 GCF_040653315.1 Streptomyces sp. NPDC047981
GTGGTCCCGGACAGCGGCAGCGGCGGCGTCCGCCGCCGCTTCCGCGAGGAGCGAGGCGTCGGCCGGGGTGTCGAGGAGTGCGCGGACGGTCGCACCGGCGAGTTCACGGGCGAGCGGGACGAGGTCGACGGTGTGCCCGTCGGCGAGCGGCGCGAGCCCGCGGTCGAGCACCGCCCGCCAGACCGGCCGGAGCCGCTCCACCCCGGCGGCGCCAAGATCCCCGGCGACGGCGCGCCGGGTGTCGCGGTGCTCGGCGCCCTCCTGGTCGAACAGCGTGCCCCCGCCCGACAGTTCACGCGCCGCGCCACCGGTGGTGCCGGCCGCGGCGCGGTCGAGCGGCACCCGGGTGAGCGCCTCGCGGTACGGCTCGGCGCCGTTCACCAGGACCGCCCGCCCGAGCCGGACGACCGGCCGCCGCCGGACGGCCGCGAGCAGCGCGAACAGCACCGGGTGCGCCCGCGTGTACACCCGCCGGTCCCGCCGCCGCGCACCCCGCAGGGCGGCGTCCTGGTCCGTCCCGGACCCGTCCACGGGCCCCGCCACCGCTCCCGTCGCGGCGCTCACGAGGGTCACCCCTCCCGCTTCCGACTCGCCTGCCGCCCTCACCGTCCCGCCTCCGTCGCCCCGACCGTCGTCCGTGCCGCCGCCAGTCGCGCCGTCGCGGCGCGGTCAGGCTTCAAGGAGCGGCCGGCCAGCGGGATGTCGGCGAGCACGACGGCGTCGGGGCGGGCCGTGCCCATGCGACGCAGCGGACCGGCCAGGGACGCCCGCACCCGGGCGGGGTCGGCCTCGTGGTGCGGCTGGACGACGGCGACCAGACGCTCGTCGCCGTCCCCTGCGGGAACCCCCACCAGCAGGGCCAGTTCGACCCCCGGGACGTGCAGTGCGGGCTCGTAGAGGCCGGGGTAGATGTTCTCCGCGCGCCTCAGCACCATGTCCTTGCAACGGCCCGCGAGCACGATCCGGCCGGACTCGTCCAACCGCCCCCGGTCACCCGTGCGCACCCACGGCTCGGGCTCCTCCCCGAGATACCGGTGCCTGGCCGCGGGCCCGGAGAGCAGCAGCTCACCGCCGGGACCCGGCCGGGCCTCGACCCCCGGCAAAGGCGCGCCCACGAGGTCGCCCTCACCGGTGAACGCCGCCTTCTCCGCCTGCTCGACGGCGGCGGCAGGGAACAGCTCGGTCAGCGCGTACACCCCCCACGCCTCGCGGGCCCCGGCCCGCCGCACCCGGGTGAGCAGCTCCGCGCTCGCCGGCGCCGAACCGGTCCACACCCGACCCTCGAACCGCGCGTCCGCCGCGAGGGCCGCCCTCAGCTGGGGCGGGGTCAGATAGGTCGCCTGGGGTGCGAGGCGGCGCAGCTGCCTCGCCAGTACCCGAGGCGAGCGGGCGGGCAGAGCCACCGGCGCACCGCTCGCGAGCGAGGGCACGAGCACGAAGAACGTGCCGCCGAGCACGGGCGCCCCGGGCTCCGGGCGGACGAGTCCGGTCACCGTGGCCATGCCCGCCGCCAGCGAGGAACGGGTGTGGACGACCGCGCGGGGCCGCGAGGTCGTGCCCGAGGTGAAGACGATCACCGCGTCACCGTCCTCGTCCACCGCGCGCGGCAGCACCGAGGCCCGCGCGTCCGTCGCCAACGCGGGGGCGCACCCCGGCAGTCGCCGGCCGACGGTGGCCACGGGACCGCCGAGCTCCGCGAGGTCCGGCAGGGCGAGCCGG
>NZ_JBEZNQ010000195.1:0-1656 GCF_040653315.1 Streptomyces sp. NPDC047981
ACCCGTCCCCTCGTCGCCGGCCCAGCCCAGCCCAGCCCGGCGCCCGCCCGCCCGCCCCCCGGCGGACGTCCGCATCTCAGAACAGCGGCTGTGGCAGTACGCCCTCCAGAGCGAGGAGGATCCGCTTGGTCTCCAGGCCGCCCCCGAAGCCGCCGATGCCGCCGTCGCTCTCCACCACCCGGTGGCACGGCACGACCACCGGCAGCGGATTGGCGCCCATGGCCGCCCCCACGGCCTGGGCGGCGCCCGGCTGCCCGACCCGCTTCGCCAGGTCCCCGTATCCGACCACCGCCCCGAACGGCACCCCCTCCGCCAGCTCGCGCAGCACCTGGCGGTTGAAGCCGGTCGTCAGCGTCCAGTCGAGCGGCAGCTCGAAGGAGTGCCGCCCGCCCGCGAAGTATTCGTCGAGCTGCCGTATCGGCTCGGCGAGCCTGCCCGAGGCGCGCTCGACCGGCTCCGCGCCGAGCTGCCCCGCCAGCCGGCCGACCGCCGCCTCCCGTACCGCCTCGTCGGCGTGGAAGACCACGCTCACCAGACCGCGATCGGTCGCCGCGAGCAGCAGCGGGCCGATGTCGCTCGGCACGACCGCCCATTCCACCGTGGTGTCCATGCCCCTCACCGTACGACCGGCCACTGACATCGCCGCTGTCACGGCCCGGTCTCGTCTCGGTCTCGCCGGTGGCAATTCCCGGACCTCGTGGTCGTGCGGCCCTCGGCGCGCCATAATCTCGCCCCGGAAGGACTACTCAGCGGTACCGACGGATTTCGGACGACGTGACACCACGGAGTGGAGGGCAGGCGCTCATGCAGGGCACGGTCGACGGTTTCAGCTACGGCCTGGTCACACCGGTCGCCGCCTTTCTCATGGCCTGCCTCGGCGGCGCCCTGGGCCTGCGCTGCACCACGCGATCCCTGCGGCACCGCGACAGCTTCAAGGCGGGCTGGCTGGCCCTCGGCGCGACGTCGATAGGCACCGGCATCTGGACGATGCACTTCATCGCGATGATCGGCTTCTCCGTCGACCGGGCGCCGATCAGCTACGACCGCCCGATCACCTTCGCCAGTCTGGGCGTCGCCATCCTGATGGTGGGCATCGGGATCTTCATCGTCGGCTACCGCGGCGCCACCGCGCTCACCCTGGTCACCGGCGGCACCATCACCGGTCTGGGCGTCGCGACCATGCACTACCTCGGCATGGCCGGAATGCGGCTCCAGGGGACCATCGACTACGACACGCTCACCGTCGCCCTCTCGGTCGTGATCGCCGTCGTCGCGGCCACCACCGCCCTCTGGGCGGCCGTCTCGGTCCGCGGCTTCATGGCCAGCGTCGGCGCCAGCATGGTGATGGGCCTCGCCGTCAGCGGCATGCACTACACGGCCATGGCGGCCGTCAACGTCCATGTGCACGGCAGGGGCGGCGCCGTCGGCGGCGGCGACTCCGCGACCTCGCTCCTCCTGCCGATGCTGATCGGCCCGGCGGTCTTCCTGCTCCTCGCCGCCGTGGTCGTCATGTTCGACCCGCTGCTCGTGATGGGCGACCCGGACTGGCAGCGCCCCACCGCCCACGGCCCGTACCGCCCCGGCGTGCCCGCCCAGCGCCGCGCGCCCGCCTACGGCGAGCCCGCGAACTGGGCCGCCCGCCAGGCCCCCGGACGC
>NZ_JBEZNQ010000196.1:0-1609 GCF_040653315.1 Streptomyces sp. NPDC047981
CAGCTCGGCGCTACTCCCCGGGCGAGCGGTACGGCCGCGTCTACCAGATCAACTACGCCCGCTAGACCGACCTGCCCGCACCGCGACGCACGGTCGTCGGCGGAGACGGCGGCCGCGGCACCCGCACCCGCCGCCCCGCACGCGGACGTCGCGCTGCGCGCCATGATCGCCGTCGCGGCGGTCAACACCACCGTCGCCGCCCTCCCGCGTGCGGTCGCCTGGTGTGCCGACGGGCGGCTCTGGGACGAGGCGGGCGACGACCGGCTGCGGGGCGCGCTCGTCGGGGAGCTGTTCCGGGTCACCGCTCCGTCCCCGCTGCTGCCGCGCGTCGCGGCGGCCGATGCCGTGCTCGGCGGCCGTCCGGTGCGGGCCGGGGACCGGTTGCTGCTCGTGGCACGGCACGCCGTGGGCGCGCCCGCCGGCCTGCCGGACGCCCGGCGGCCGGCCCCGGCCGCCGTCGCCCGGCTCGTCTTCGGGGCCGGTCCGCACGCCTGTCCGGGCGCGCGGCTCGCCCTGGCGCAGCTGGACGACGTCCTGGCCGCGCTCGCCCCGTACCGTCCGGCTGTCGTCGGCGCGCGGGTGGACCGGCGGGCCGCCCTGCCCGGCTGGCGCAGGCTCACGGTCCGCGCGACCAGCGTCCCCGTTCCCCTACAGGAAAGCGACCTCTCATGATCACGATCGCCGTCACCGGAGCGAGCGGCTTCTGCGGATCGCACGTCGCCGCCCTCGCCGCCGCACGCGGCGCCGACGTCCTGTGCGTCGGGCGGCGGCCCGGGCCGGTCGGCCGGCACGTCCGCTGGGACGCCGAGAGCGGACCGCCCGACCTGTCCGGGGCCGACCTCGTCGTGCACTGCGCGGCGGCCGTCGGCGACCCCGTGCCCGGTTCGCCGGCCGAGGCGACCATGCGTGCCGTCAACGTCGACGGCACGGCACGCCTCCTGGAGGCCGCGGGGGACCGCCCGGTGGTCTGGGTGAGCAGCTCCAGCGTGTACGCCCCCGGCCCCGGCCGGGACCTGATCACCGAGGACCACCCGGTGGGCGGGCAGCTCAACGCGTACGGGCGTACGAAGGCGGCGGGCGAGGCCCTGGCGCTCGCGGCCGGCGCGGTGGTCCTGCGTCCGCGCGCGGTCTACGGCCCGGGCGACCCGCACCTGGTGCCGCGGCTCCTCGCCCGGGTCAGGGCGGGCGTGCTGGCGCTGCCCGGCCCCGACGTGGTCCTGAGCCTCACGGCCGTGGAGAACCTCGCCGACGCGTGCCTCGGGGCCGCCGGCTGGGGCCCGGGCGCCTACAACATCGCCGACCCCGTTCCGTACCGCCGGGACGAAGCGGTGCGGACCGTCCTGCGGGCCCATGGCGTGCGCGCCCGGATCCTGCACCTTCCTCTGCCCCTGGCGTGGGGCGCGGCCACGACGGCGGAGGCCCTGGGACGCCTGCGGCCCGCGGCCGAGCCGCCGCTGACGCGGTACGCCGTCGATCAGCTGGCGCACCGGGTCGTCCTGGACGTGACCAAGGCGTGGGCCAGGGGCTGGCGCGCCGACCGTACGCTCGCCGACTACGCCACGGCCGCCTCCTCCACGACCGGCCGCGCGACGACGGCCGCGCGCTGAGC
>NZ_JBEZNQ010000197.1:0-1584 GCF_040653315.1 Streptomyces sp. NPDC047981
GGGGCATGACGGGTTTCCCTTTGGTGCGTGATGGAGCGGCCAGCGGGTCTGTATTGCGGGCGTTCTGACAGGGTTTTATGGGTGTTGCCCGGGTTTCGTTGGGTGGGGTGGATGGTCTGCTGGTGATCACCGGGTGCGTTGTCCGGTACGGACGTGAGCGAAGGGGAAGCGGGACAGATGAGCGAGTACACCGCAGGTACGGCTTGGGAAACACCAGGCACGGGTGGGGGCGCGCCCGGTGCGGGTGGGGGTGTGCCCGGTGCGGGGGTGCCTGGTGCGGGTGTGCCTGGTGGGGGTGGGGTGGGTTTCACGGATGTTCTGGGTCGGGCGGCTTTGGGGATGTGGGCTGAAGCCGTGGGCCTGGCGGTGGGTGTGACAGGGCTTGGGGTGAACGAGGAGGTGTTGCGGTCCGCGGTCCGGCAGGCTGCCGTCCAGCAGAACCTGGCGGGTGAGAGTGACGAGGACTGCGCGGGAGCGCTCCTCGCCGCCGGGTTTGTGGGCGTGGAACGGTTCTGGCCGTTCCTGGCCGCTGTTGTGCCCGTGGCGGGTCCCGCGACGGCGCAGGGGTGGGATCCACATCTGGCCTGTCTGCAGGCCATCGGTGCCGGCGACTGGGACGGTGCGTGTTCCTGGGCCGCGCAGGGCCCGGGCGGAACGGCTGCCGCGACGCCCGCAGTCCTCACCACAGCGCTTCAGCGGCTGGCCGCCCGGTACGGGATCGACACCACCACCGCCACCACCAGCGGCGTCGCCCTGTACTTCGCAGAGCACGCCGCCACCGACGTCCAGATCATCGAGGTCTGGAAGAACACACTCACAGCTCTCGCCCACACCCCACCCCCCGCCGCGATGGCCCCCGGCCCGCGACAGCAGACAGCACCCGCCCCCCAGGGCAGGACCCAGGACCAGACAGCCAGAAACGGAAACGGAGGCGGAGAGGTACTGGACTGGGTCGCGCTGGCCCAACAGCGCAAATGGGACCAGGCCCTGGAAGTGTCGGGTCTGGGAGACATGAATCTGCTGACAGCCCGGCTGGTCCAACTGTCCATGGCCGCCGGAACAAAACCCACGCTGGACCCGACTGTGATGGCCGGCACCGTCGCACGACACGTCATGACCGGGACACTGGACCCAGGCCGCGTGAACTGGCTGATGTCCGGAGCGAACGACCTCACCGACAGCGTCTACCTCGGATCACAGGGCTGGTTCGACCTCGCAGCCGCACTCCTCAAGCCCGTGCGAGCGATGACAGCTGACGAAACAGCCCTGACCATGAAACAAGCCGCGCAGACCATCCTCACCCAGCTACTCCTCCCCACCACCACACAACAAACCCCACAACAATGCTGCACCCAGCTCTGGCCCTACATGCACGACAACACCGTCACCGGAATGTGGGCACAAACCCTCACCCACACAGCACAGACACGCCAACCAGCCACACAGAACACGAACACAGACCAAACCCAACTACCGCCGGCCGGTAACGGCGGCCCGGCAGCAGTTCACCTGACCCCGGGCGACGTGGAGCTCCTCGGCCTCATCTACACCGGCAGCCGGCACATCGCTTCCATCACCGCCACC
>NZ_JBEZNQ010000198.1:0-1560 GCF_040653315.1 Streptomyces sp. NPDC047981
CGGGTAGGGGTACGACGTCTCGAAGCCCGCTGGGCGGCCCCGCCGTCAGGGCCCGCCGTCAACCGTCGGCGCGGCCTCGGCGGGCCGGGAAGCCGATGGTGCCGGCGCCGTCGACCCCAACGAGCCCGGGCACTACCCCGTCTGCCCGCTCCTGCGCTTCACCGGGCTGTACTGCCCGGGCTGCGGCGGGCTGCGCAGCGCGCACGCCTTCGTCCACGGCGACCTGGCCGCCGCCTTCGGCGCCAACGCCCTCGCCGTCGTCGGCTACGGCCTCTTCGCCGTCGTCATGGCCGTGTGGCTGATTCGCGCCGTACGTGGTGTGCCCATGCGGGTCGCGATCAGCCCCGCCCTGTGGTGGGGGATCGGCGCTGTTCTCGCCCTGTTCACGGTCATCCGGAACCTTCCCTTCGGGGCCGCGCTCGCCCCGTGACCGCCCCGGCGAAGTCCCAGCAGGTGGGACGTAAGTCAGCCGGATGCGGGTCCCGGGCCCTCGGGCGGATACCATCGACGTGGCTGAACCTGGTTCATCCGCACGACCGTCACCATCACCGTCCCGGAAGGGGGCCTCTCGCGTGAGTGTGCTCGACGAGATCATCGAAGGCGTACGCGCCGACCTCGCAGAGCGGCAGGCGCGGGTCTCCCTCGACGAGCTGAAGGAGCGCGCCGCCAAGGCACCGCAGGCCAAGGACGGCGTCGCCGCGCTGCGCGGCGAGGGCGTCACGGTGATCTGCGAGGTCAAGCGCTCCAGCCCGTCCAAGGGCGCCCTCGCCGCCATCGCCGACCCGGCCGGCCTCGCCGCCGACTACGAGGCGGGCGGCGCCGCCGTCATCTCCGTGCTCACCGAGGAGCGCCGCTTCGGCGGCTCGCTCGCCGACCTGGAGGCCGTCCGCGCCCGGGTCGACATCCCGGTGCTGCGCAAGGACTTCATCGTCACCGCGTACCAGCTGTGGGAGGCCCGGGCCTACGGCGCCGACCTCGCGCTCCTGATCGTCGCCGCCCTCGAGCAGGAGGCCCTGGTCTCCCTCATCGAGCGCGCCGAGTCCATCGGCCTCACGCCGCTGGTCGAGGTCCACGACGAGGAGGAGGTCGAGCGCGCCGTCGACGCGGGCGCCCGGATCATCGGCGTCAACGCGCGGAACCTCAAGACCCTCAAGGTCGACCGCTCCACCTTCGAGCGGGTCGCCCCGGAGATCCCGGCCGGCATCGTCAAGGTCGCCGAGTCCGGCGTCCGCGGGCCGCACGACCTGATCGCGTACGCCAACGCCGGCGCCGACGCGGTCCTGGTCGGCGAGTCCCTGGTGACCGGCCGCGACCCGAAGGCCGCCGTCGCCGACCTCGTCGCCGCCGGCGCCCACCCGGCGCTGCGCCACGGGCGGGGCTGACCCCGCCATGACCGCGTACCGCGTGACGTCGCCGCTCACCCACCCGGGTGGGTTCGGCACGTCCGCGGTCACCCGGGCGATGCGCACCCGGCTCCGTACCGCCGCCGTGGTGCTGCGGCAGAACCGGGGCATGCGCCGCGCGACCAAGGTGGACCATGTGGGGGCCGGTTTCGCGGGC
>NZ_JBEZNQ010000199.1:0-1550 GCF_040653315.1 Streptomyces sp. NPDC047981
ACAGGCACCGAACGTCTACGAACAGCAGTCAGCTACTCTGACACTTGCCGCATAACGACACGAACAGGTGTCCACCTTTTGGGGACAAGGCCCCTCGGGGAGCGTCCCGTCGAGCAGGACATGGTCGGGGTCGGTTTCGCGTAGGGCCGGCAGGAGGCCGGGCGCCCGGCCGGAGAGGTGCTGGACGACTGCTTTGACGTAGGCGTGGGCGGTGCCGGCGGAAATGCCGAAGCCCGCGGCGATCTGCGTGAGCGTGTCGTGCCGGCGCAGGTAGACCATGCCCACGAGAGCACGCTGATGGGGCGGCAGCTTGCAGCGGCGGTCACCCTCACGGGTGACGATGGGCATGGATACCCACTCGACCAGGGCGTGAGGCAGGTCGAGTCCGGCAGGACAGGGAACCAACGAGGCTCCTGTCGACGTACTCCTGTGAGTGCTTCACCAAGCGGAGATATCTGCACCAGAGCGGGGTCGGGACAGTTGGCCCCTATCTCGTGGGCATGGCGGGGGTGGGGAGGTGAACTTCCAGCACGACTGCGGTGCCGGCCACGGTCTGGTCCTCGTGCATGTTGATCTGTTGGCCGGTTTTGACGTGCGCCCAGCGAGTGGGGGTGAGAGGAGTGAGGCGGACAGTGGCTCGGCCGCCAGGCTCCAGAACGGGCATGTCCTCAACCCAGAGCCCGGCGATACTCACCGAAGCAGCCCCGGTGGGTGAGAGGTTCCCGATGTCCCACATGGGCCGCAGAACACCGTGACCGGAGATTGATGTCTTGCGTCGCGCCTCCGTGGCTGGACGGAACGTCAGATCCGCCCGGATCATTCCGTTTCGGATCTCGGAACACCGCCAGCGGCACCAAGCCACGCTCCGCTCAAGGCCAAGTTGCTCAGCCGCCACGGCAAACTGCTCCCAGAACGTCAAGGGCAACGGTTGCCCGTCTCCGAGATCCTCCAGCAGGCTCAGCGCGATCTGCCATCGTCGTGGGCGAGATAGTCCCAGACGTCTTGCAGCGAGATGTCGTTCTCGGTAGCGACCTCTTCCGGGACGAGGAGGGAAGCCGATTCGAGCAGCTCAGTGACATCCATGCGGTCATTGTCGACCACGTTGTCAGGCTGCGTCGTCCCGCTCTCGTTCGATGGCGGCGAGGCGGTTCTTGAGCCGGTAACTGGGACCGTTGATGGAGATCACTCCGCAGTGATGGAGGAGGCAGTCGAGGATGGCGGTGGCCAGCACCTCGTCACTGAACACCTGTCCCCATTCATCTGGGGCTGGCACTTGTTCCCTCACAAGTGTTGCCGCTGCCACCTGGCCGTATCCCGTTCCTGGGGTCCTCGTTGGTTCTCGCGGTGGCACCCAGGCTTTCAAGGTGCTGCCTTGACCGTTCAGGCGCGAGGAAGGTGTGCCGGTGGCCGAGGCGAGACTCCAGGTCATCGCGGGTGGGGCTGTCGGCGTACAAGTGAACGTGGCTCTGGCAAGAATTCCGTAGGCGGAGATCATCTCGGTGACACGGTCAGCCGCTCCGCGTAGCGGGCAGCCTGTGGTTGTGCTCTGT
>NZ_JBEZNQ010000200.1:0-1528 GCF_040653315.1 Streptomyces sp. NPDC047981
CCCCGCCAGCAGCACGGGCACCGGTCGAACGAAGCAGCGCAAGGCTGAAGACCTGGCGAATCTTCCACCGGGCCCGCTGCAGCCCCAACCACAAACCGCCATCGCCGCAGCCATCCTCACCCTTGAGCACCAACGCTGAAAATGCTCATTCTGTGGTGTGTAGGGGTGCTACTTCTTTCCTTTCGGGATAGGGGGGAGTGTGGTGATGTCTTTGCCGAGCCCGGCCTGGGCAAGTACCTCGTCCCGGTTGTCCCTCACATACGACGCCACCTGACGGGCTTTGACGTCCAGGCGCAGGCTCTGTCCCAGCCCCGCCACCCATTTCTGCAGGGTCGGCTGCGGTTGCCGGTACTCATTGGCGATGTCGGTGATGTTGAGGGCGGGGTGGCGGAGGAGGGTGACGATGACCTGCTTGTCGCGTGGGGTGAGGCCTGCGACTTCTCCGAAGGGTATGGCGGGGAGGGTGGTGATGTCGCTGCTGTCGAGCCCGGCCTGGGTAAGTACCGTGTCCTGGTTGTCCCGCACATACGACGCCACCTGACGGGCTTTGACGTCCAGGCGCAGGCTCTGTCCCAGCCCCGCCACCCATTTCTGCAGGGTCGGCTGCGGTTGCCGGTACTCATTGGCGATGTCGGTGATGTTGAAGGTGGGGTGGCGGAGGAGGGTGACGATGACCTGCTTGTCGCGTTCGGTGGGGCCTGCGACTTCTCCGGTGGGGATGGTGAGGGTGGCGATGTCGCTGCTGGTGAGCCCGGCCTGGCGAAGTGCCTCGTCCGGGTTGTCCCGCACATGCGCCATCACCTCACCGGCTGCGCCGGGCACGCGCAGGCTCCGCCCCAGCTCCCCCACCCACTGCGTCAGGGCCCACTCAGGGTGCCGGTACTTCTTGGCGAGGTCGGTGATGTTGAGGGTGGGGTGGTGGAGGAGGGTGGCGATGACCTGCTTGTCGCGTGGGGTGGGGCCTGCGACTTTTCCGGAGGGGATGGTGAGGGTGGCGATGTCGCTGCTGGTGAGCCCGGCCAGGGTAAGTACCGTGTCCGGGTTGTCCCGCACATACGTCACCACCTCACCGGCTGTGACGTCCACGCGCAGGTTTTTTCCCAGCCTCTCCACCCAATTCTGCAGGGTCTGCTTCGGGTGCCGGTACTCATTGGCGATGTCGGTGATGTTGAGGGTGGGGTGGTGGAGGAGGGTGGCGATGACCTGCTTGTCGCGTTCGTCCAGGAGTTTGGGGCAGGGGGTTTCGTAGGGGGCGAGGTCGTTGGCTCGTTTCCCGATCATGCCCACGGCGACCGCGTCCTTGTGGTCACGGATATACCGCAGTGTCTGCGCCCGTGTCGTCCCGGAGTCCAGCCCCAGCTGAGAAGTCCTCGATTGCAGCCACTTATGCAGGGTCTGCGGGTCCATGTTCATGTGCCGGGCGGTATCGGCGTTACTGCCTGCGGGTGCGGCGTTGATGCCCGCGAGGATCTGCTCATCCTTCTCCCGTGTCTGCTTGCTGGAGGGCCGGGGGTCGTGGACGACGACA
>NZ_JBEZNQ010000201.1:0-1446 GCF_040653315.1 Streptomyces sp. NPDC047981
GTGAACCTGGATGTGTTCGCACCGGATACGGCCGGCGGCGATCCGGTGCCGGGGCCCTCCGGACGGCCGCGTAAGCGCAAGGCCGACACGGATCTGCCGGCTGTCGTCGTCCACGACCCCCGGCCCTCCAGCAAGCAGACACGGGAGAAGGATGAGCAGATCCTCGCGGGCATCAACGCCGCACCCGCAGGCAGTATCGCCGATACCGCCCGGCACATGAACATGGACCCGAAGACCCTGAACAATTGGCTGCGATCGAGGCCTTCTCAGCTGGGGCTGGACTCCGGGACGACCAATGCGCAGACACTGCGGTATATCCGTGACCACAAGGACGCGGTCGCCGTGGGCATGATCCGGAAACAAGCCAACGACCTCGCCCCCTACGAAACCCCCCGCCCCAAAATCCTGGACGAACGCGACAAGCAGGTCATCGCCACCCTCCTCCACCACCATCCCACCGGCAGCCTCACCGACATCGCCAGGTACTACGGGCAACAGCCGCCGACCCTGCAATATTGGGTGGAGAGGCTGGGAAAAAACCTGCGCGTGGACGTCACAGGCGCTGATGTGGTGACGTATGTGCGGGACAACCGGGACACGGTACTTACCCTGGCCGGGCTCGACAGCAGCGACATCACCACCCTCCCCGCCATACCCTTCGGAGAAGTCGCAGGCATCACCCCACGCGACAAGCAGGTCATCGCCACCCTCCTCCACCACCGAACCCTCAACATCACCGACATCGCCGAGAAGTACCAGCAACCGGAGACGACCCTGCTGAATTGGGTGGCGGGGCTGGGACGGAGCCTGCGCGTGCCCGGCACAGCCGGTGAGGTGATGGCGCATGTGCGGGACAACCCGGACACGGTACTTACCCAGGCCGGGCTCGACATCAGCGACATCGCCACCCTCACCATCCCCTCCCGAGAAGTCGCAGGCCTCACCCCACGCGACAAGCAGGTCATCGCCACCCTCCTCCACCACCGAACCCTCAACATCACCGACCTCGCCAATGAGTACCGGCAACCGCAGCCGACCCTGAAGAATTGGGTGGAGAGGCTGGGAAAAAACCTGCGCGTGCCCGGCACAGCCGGTGAGGTGATGGCACATGTGCGGGACAACCCGGACACGGTACTTACCCAGGCCGGGCTCGACATCAGCGACATCGCCACCCTCACCATCCCCTCCCGAGAAGTCGCAGGCCCCACCCCACGCGACAAGCAGGTCATCGTCACCCTCCTCCGCCACCCCGCCCTCAACATCACCGACATCGCCAATGAGTACCGGCACCCGGTGCCGACCCTGCAGAAATGGGTGGCGGGGCTGGGACAGCGCCTGCGCCTGGACGTCAAAGCCCGTCAGGTGGCGCCGTATGTGAGGGACAACCGGGACGAGGTACTTACCCAGGCCGGGCTCGGCAAAGACATCACCACCCTCCCCGGCATC
>NZ_JBEZNQ010000202.1:0-1396 GCF_040653315.1 Streptomyces sp. NPDC047981
AGGCACCGAACGTCTACGAACAGCAGTCAGCTACTCTGACACTTGCCGCATAACGACACGAACAGGTGTCCACCTTTTGGGGACAAGGCCCGATCGCCACCGGTCTGGGCTGGGCCATGACGACGCTTGCCGTCGTGGGCTATACGGGCTTGGCGCGCAGAGGGTGAGTCACGACGGGGGCGAAGAGCCACCGTGATCGAACCGGCCCGGTCGCATCAGTCGCTTGCCGAACGAGCAGCAGGGGGAGAAGGCGATCGCCCCTGCCAAGACGCCTTGACAACAGAGCCGTCGGAGACAGCCGGGCAGGGGCGAGACCGTTAACACCGTTAACGCGCCGTGCTCACCGCCAGAGCACGTCGGAGATGACCCGGTGGCACCCCCCTCGCCTGAGGACCTGTTGGCGGTGACAGAGCCTCATCGGGACCCGTGCCTCCAGCACATCGGGAACCGAGACCGGGAGGGGCAACACGTAGGCGCCCTGAAACACAGAAAGCCACCGCGCTCCTTCAGTTCCGGGCGCGCGGGGCCTTCGCAGTCAGAGGCCGCGAGTGGCCGGGCTGGGCGCGGCCTTGTGGTTGTCGCGGTGCTGGCGCTGCTCCGGTTCGGCAAGGACGCGCAGGCCGTGCGGGTCGCCGACGGGGCCGCAGGCACTGCACATCACGGCGTAGTTGCAGCGGCCGACGCACCCGGCGCTGGCATCGCGGGGCTTGCCGGAAGGGCTGACCGCGTGGGTGCACTCGGTTCCGTCGGGGTAGAGCGGGGCGATCTTCACCCTGATGCGGGCCATGGGCTTGGGCTCCTGTTCGGGTTCGGGGGAAGGGCAGCTGGTGGAGCGCGGTCGCGGGGGCGCGGCCCCGGATGGGGCGCGGTGGGGTGGGCGGTTCGGTTCGGGTGAGCGCGGTCTCGGTGAGGAGTTTGAGCTGTCCGGCGGCGGCTGCGCGGGCGGCGAGGGTGGGGGAGCGGGTGACCCGGTGCTGGCCGTGGTCGATGCGGAGGTGGCAGAGCTAGCAGGCGGCGAGCAGGTTCGTCCCTCGCACGTCTTCGGGGGTGTGGTTGAGGTGAGCGGTGGTGGTGCGGTAGGAGACGGCCACGAGCAGGACCCGGTCGGCCAGCGGCGGACACCACGGCCGGCCACCACCGGGACCGTTCCCGCCCCGCTCCTTCACTGCTTTCACCAGCTTCGCAAACCGGTCGATTCGCAAGCCCGTGAACGTCTCGACCCACACCGGCTCAGCCCGCAACACCGCACCCATGCAGGGAAAATGCCCGGAACTGAGCCTTCTGCAACACCCTTTACGAGTTCGTGCACGGTAAGCGGTGAGACGTCGAGGGCTCCGGCAGGCCTGGTGCTCACCTCTGTCGTCGTGGGTTCAGGTCCGCGGTCTGCTGGTGGGAC
>NZ_JBEZNQ010000203.1:0-1340 GCF_040653315.1 Streptomyces sp. NPDC047981
GGGCCTTGTCCCCAAAAGGTGGACACCTGTTCGTGTCGTTATGCGGCAAGTGTCAGAGTAGCTGACTGCTGTTCGTAGACGTTCGGTGCCTGTTGTCCGTTTGCCGAGTGCCGTCGGCGGGTGTTGTAGCGGGTGGTCCAGCGGAAGACCGTCAGGCGGCAGGCTTGGGCCCCGTCGAAGCGGCGGGCGCCGCGGAGCGTCTCGCGTTTGAGGGCGGCGTTGAACGACTCGGCCAGTGCGTTGTCCGCGCTCGCGCCGACCGCTCCCATGGACTGTTTCACCTCCAACTCGGCACATACACGGGCGAATTCGCGGGAGCTGTACTGGGCTCCGTGATCGCTGTGGAAGACGGCGCCGGCCAGGCTGCCGCGGACGTGGGCGGCTGCCTGGAGCGCGTCGGTGACCAGCGAGGTGCGCATGTGGTCGGCGATCGACCAGCCCACCAGCCGCCGCGAGAAGCAGTCGATCACCGTCGCCAGATACAGAAACTCGCCGTCGCCCACCGGCAGGTAGGTGATGTCGCCGACGTACTTCGTGTTCGGCGCGCTCGCGGTGAAGTCGCGCCCCAGCAGGTCGGGCACCGGTGTGGCGGACGGTTCGGGCACGGTGGTGACCTGACGTCTGCGCAGCCGCAGCCCGGCGATACCGTATTTGCGCATGACCCGTCCGACGCGCTTGTGGTTCACCCGCTCGCCGGCCTCTCGCAGCTCGGCGGTGATCCGGGGCCGGCCGTAGGTGCCGTCCCACTCGGCGTGCACGACCCTGATCCGCTCGGCGAGCGCAGCATCGGCCCGCTCGCGCGCGGCGCGGGCCTCGCGGCCGGCCCGCCACTTGTAGAAGCCGGAGCGGGCCACCTCCAGCACCTGACACAACCGCTTCACGCCCCAGGCGCGGTGGTGGTCCTCGACGAACTGGAAGCGGCTGGTCACCAGGTCATCTCTTGTGCGAAAAACTTCGTCGCCTTGCGGAGAATGTCCCGTTCGGTGGCGAGTTTCTGCATCTCCTTGCGGGCTGCCGCCAGCTCGCGGCGCAGGGCCTCGTTCTCGGCCTGAAGCTCCTCGGCCGTCGGCGGGCAATCCACCGTGTTCTTCTCCGTGCTCGTCGTGCTGCCCCCGCCGCGGCGGGCCCGTTCGGCCCGCACCCAGTTACGCAGCGTCTCGCGGCTGATCCCCAGATCCTTGCCGATGCCCTCGAAGGTGTGGCTCGGGTCCGACAGGTACAGCGCGACAGCGTCCGCCTTGAACTCGGGCGAGTAGACCTTCATCACCATAAAAGATGCCTCCTACCCGGCCCCTACCGGGACCGGGCTCAGAGGTGTCCACCACTCGGGGACAGGTCCC
>NZ_JBEZNQ010000204.1:0-1311 GCF_040653315.1 Streptomyces sp. NPDC047981
GCCTGGCCCACCCTCACCGACCGCTACCTCGACCTCTTCCGATCACTCCCCCTCACACCGACCCACGCCTGAGACCGGCGATCGCGTCGCGCAGGACCCCTCATCAGGAGCCTCCCCATGAAACCGCGTTCAGTTCTCATCGTGGCGCCACACTTCCCGCCCGACGACGACGGTCCGGTGACGCGGCACGTGTGGCATCTCGCCCGCCTCCTGAACTCCCGCCATGGTTACCGAGTGGTGGTGGCGGCGGCCTCGGAACGGGGGACGAAGCCGCGGCGCCACGTCGGTGACGACGGCATGCCGGTCTACCGGCTGGCCGCGCCCGGCACTCCGCCGGCTCTGCGCCGGGTCCACGACCTGCGCCGCATCATCGCAACGGAGCATGTGGACCTCGTCGACGTCCACGCCCCCAGCCCCCCGCTGGCCGCCGCGGCGGCTCGCGCATGCCGCGACCTGCCCCTTGTGCTGACCTGCCATGTCGACGGATCCCGGCGAGGTTCGCGGACGCCGGCCCTCCGGGCGATCTCGGCCGAGGCCGCCTCACGAGCACGCGAGATCGTGTGTGTAGCGGACTCCACCGCTCAGCTGCCCGGGACCCTCGCGGCCCGGGCCACCGCGATCGGCCACCGCGGCGGCGAGGACGCGCCGGGGGAACCCCGCTGGGAGGAGCTGTGCGACCGTACCGTCGAGGTCTTCGACCGTGCCGCCGCCCCCGGCCGCCGGACGCGCACGGTCGCCGTCGTCGCGCCCTACTACGCGCCCCACATCGGCGGTGTCGAACAGTACGCGCACCGCGTCGCTCAGGCGGTCGCCGCGGATCCGGGGATGCGGGCGGCGGTCATCACGGCGAGCACGACCGGATGGCGCACCTCGGTGAACGTGGAGGACGGCGTGCCGGTCGTCCGCCTGGGCACCTGGACGAGCCGGTACATCAACACGCCGGTCAATCCGTTGTGGCCGTTCCAGCTGCGCCGCTGGCTGCGCCGGCTCCACGTCGACGTCGTCCACGCCCACGCACCCGTCCCCGGCCTCGGCGAACTGGCGGTCGCCGTGTCCGGAAGGCGTCCGGCCGTCATGACCTACCACGCCGGAACCATGGTCAAGGGCGACAGAGTCCGCGATCGGCTTCTCGGCCTCTACGAGCGGAAGGCCCTGCCCCGGGTGTTCGCCCGCACCCGCGCCCTGGTCGCGGTGTCACCCGCCTCGCTGGCTTCCGGCCGTCCCGGGGCTCTGGAGATCACGCCCGGGGTCGACGTGGAACTGTTCACCCCGGGACCGAAGGCCTCCACACGGCCCCGCACGATCGTGTTC
>NZ_JBEZNQ010000205.1:0-1171 GCF_040653315.1 Streptomyces sp. NPDC047981
GGCTGTTGGGGTGTGGATGCTGGTGGGTGTGGTCGGTGGGTTGTGCCCGGTCGGGTGTGGTTGGTGGGCTGTTGGCGCATGATGGGGTGGGTTTTGGCGGGTTCTGGTCTGTTGGGTCTGTGGATGGGTGGTTTCGTGGACCGGGGGGTGGGGTGGTGTGCTGGCGCGGTCGGGGATTGTTCTTTCGTATGGGTCTGGAGGTTCGCGTGTCGGTGGATGCGGGCGGTGCCGGTTTGTCACTGCAGTGGATTGGTATTGCCGCGGCGGGGGACTGGGCTCAGGTTGCCACCCTGAGCAATATCCGTGAACCCCTGGCGAAGGCTCGGCTGATGCAGTTGGCGCTGCGGCTGGAAAGGGATGTTTCGGGCGGGGAGGAGACAGCTCTCGCGCAGGGGATCTGGGCGGACCTGGGGTCAACCACCATCACTGCGGAGACTGTTGCTGACGCTTTGCGGGCGGTCCTGACGGAGGGGCTCAGCCTCCGGGACAGCGCGTTGTTCTGCTGGATCGGCCGCTTCGACCTTGCTGTGGCGGTGCTGACAGCCGATCTGGAGGTGACCACCACCCGGCAGCGCCTGCACGACACGGCGCTGTACACACTGCTGGCTCACGGGTATCCGGTCCCTGACAGCCAGGAGCAGACAGTGTTCCAGCAACTGTTCCACGCCCTGCACCACCGCCATCCCGGAATTGATGACACCTGGTACCAGGCGCTCCGAACCCCGGTCACCCAGAACACACCCCACCAGCCCACCGCACCCGCTGTGCCCACCACACCCACCACACCCGCTGTGCCCACCACACCCGCCGCACCCGCCACACCCGCCGCGCCGGCCGCGCCGGCGGTGCCGGCGGTGCCGGCGGTGCTGCCCGGGAGTGGGGCGGGTGACTCCGATCCGGGGCTGCTCGTGGGGCTTGACACTATCGACTGGGCGCCGCTGGACGACGTCGGCCCGCCCGGCGTGGGGGTCCTGAATCCCGCCTGGAACACGACCGCTCAGGACGTGGCTGGGGGTGTGGACGCCGCCGCGTGGGTGGACGGCGAACTCGATCGGGTCATGGGCATCGTGGATGAGGTGAACCTGGATGTGTTCGCACCGGATACGGCCGGCGGCGATCCGGTGCCGGGGCCCTCCGGACGGCCGCGTAAGCGCAAGGCCGACACGGATCT
>NZ_JBEZNQ010000206.1:0-1150 GCF_040653315.1 Streptomyces sp. NPDC047981
ACGGCTCTGTGGAGTTGATCCGTCTCTGATCTGCGGTCGCGCTCGGCCTCCGTGGATCAGGCCGTCACCCGATCGTGGCCGTTCTGAAGAAGCTCCGTGATGCGGAAGCCTGGCCCGGGGCTCGGCCTCGGGCCTGTGGGCCAGGCGGATCGGACAAGTCACGGCAGACAAAGGCGAAGCGGGCGCGTCCGCGGCAAAGGACGCGACAGTGGACGAGGTGGTCGAGCGGCTGCTCGACAAGGCTGATGCCTCCCGGGGCCGCTCTGCTGGGTGAGGGCGGGCTGCTGACCGAGATCACCAAGGCGGTCCTCGAGCGGGCCCTGGAGGCCGAGATGAGGGAGCACTTCGGCTACGAGCGCGGAGATTGGGCAGGTCATGGGAACTCCCCTGCAACGGGACGTCGCCCAAGACGCTCCTGACCGATGCCGGCGCCGTCACGCTGGCGATTCCTCGGGACCGCAACGGCGACTTCGAACCACGCCTGGTCCCGGAGAACGCCCGCCGCCTCGCCGGGTTTCAAAGACCGGATCCTCTCCCTCTACGCCCGCGGCATGAGCGTGCGCGACATCCGCTCCCAGGTCGCTCAGATCTACGGGGTCGAAGTCAGCCCGGACCTGATCAGCAAGGTGACCGACGCCGTGGTCGACGAGCCCGTGAGCTGACAGAACCGGCACCTCGACGCGGTCTGGCCGATCATCTACATCAACGCGCTGGGGGTGAAGATCCGCTCCAGGTCGGTGCCCTCGGCGTCGACATGGACGGCCGCAAAGGCGTCCTCGGCCTGTAGGTCGGCTCCGAAGGCGAAGGCGCCACCACATGGATGGCGGTCCTCTCCGAGCTGCGGAACCGGGGCATCGAGGACGTCTGCATCGTGGCCTGTGACGGGTTGAAGGACCTACCCGCCGCGGTCACCGCGACCTGGCCGACGGCGACCGCCCAGACCTGCGTGATCTACCTGACCAGGGCCTCGCTCCGGCTGTCGACGTCGCGGACCACTCGAAACTAATACCGGCCCTCTGTGGGTGATGCGGGCTGTGTGTGGGTGTGTGGTCAAGGGCTGTTGGGGTGTGGATGCTGGTGGGTGTGGTCGGTGGGTTGTGCCCGGTCGGGTGTGGTTGGTGGGCTGTTGGCGCATGATGGGGTGGGTTTT
>NZ_JBEZNQ010000207.1:0-1094 GCF_040653315.1 Streptomyces sp. NPDC047981
GTCGCCGCGTGGGACGCGGCCCGCGACGCCGCCCGCGAGGCGGCCGACCGCGCCCGCGAGGCGGCCTCCGCCGAGTCCCGCGCCGAACTCGCCGCGGCCCGCGCCACGGACGCCGCCGAGGCCGCCGAGAACGCCTACGACGCGGAGCGACGCGCGGCCGAGTCCCTGGCCGCCGACGACCGCCTCGCCGAACTCCTCAGCCTCCCGCCCCGAACGCCGTCCCCGCTGCCGGGCCAGCGCGCGGGCGAGGCCGGGGGAGAGGGGCAGCCGGGCCCCGCCGAGGGGCAGGATCTCCCGCCGGGCGAACACGGCCCCGCCGCGGACCACGCCACCGGCACCGGCACCGGCACCGGCCACGCCACCGGTCCCGAAGGGACCCACGGACCGCTCACCGTCACCGAGTTCGACCGGTACGCCGACGAACTGCGGAGCCTGCTCGACCAGTCCATCGCCTCCGCCGAGCGCCAGCTCTTCGACCTGCGCACCGCCGCCGCCGACGACTCCCGCATCCTCGGCGCCCTCGGCGACGGCGGTCTCCTGCCGCCGGGACCGGACGTGCTCGCCACCGTCGAGTACCTCGGCGAGCAGGGCATTCCGGCCCTCCCGGGCTGGCGCTATCTCGCCCAGGCCGTCGACCCCGCCGACCACGCCGCCGTCCTCGCCGCCCGCCCCGAGCTGGTCGACGGTGTCGTGATCACCGACCCCGTCTCGTACGCCCGCGCCCGCGAGGTGCTGAGCACCGCCGCCCTGCTGCCGCGCTCCACCGTCGCCGTCGGCACCGCCGCCGCGCTCCTGGCACCCGTGCCGGCGCCTGAGTCCGGCGACGACACCGGCGTCTTCCTCGTGCCGCCGAACCCGGCGATGCACGACGAGCACGCGGCCGACGAGGAGCGGCACGCCCTGCGCGCCCGCGCCGCCGCCCGCGACGAGGAGATCCGCACCCTCGCCGCCCGCCTCACCGGCGACCGTTCGCTCGCCGCCCGGATCGGCTCCTGGCGCACCGACTGCCCGCACGGCATGCTCGCCGAACTGGCCGCCGTCGCCGCCACCGCCCGCGAGACCGCCGAGGCGGCCGCGGCCACGCTCACCGAGGC
>NZ_JBEZNQ010000208.1:0-1021 GCF_040653315.1 Streptomyces sp. NPDC047981
CGGGCGAGTAGACCTTCATCACCATAAAAGATGCCTCCTACCCGGCCCCTACCGGGACCGGGCTCAGAGGTGTCCACCACTCGGGGACAGGTCCCCCGCGTTGAACTCCGACCGGCCGCCTGTGTTCGAGCGGGCCCCGCGGGGTCATGTCGCGGACAGGTTCGAGCCGCAGATGCGGGCTCTGCTGTAGGAGTGGCCGACGATGCCGGCGCCAGTGATCGCCGAGCGGATTGGCTGGCCGTACTCGTCAGCACCGCTGCGCAAGCGGCTGGCGCTGATCAGGCCGGAATACCTGGTCGAGTGGTACAACAACCGCCGGCTGCACTCAAGTCTGGGCATGATCAGCCCCACCGAGTTCGAGGCAGCACATTACGCTGACACCCAACCCGTGGCCGACTGATCACCGGCCACCAAACACCGGCAGGAAAGTCGGGACGGTTCAGTCGGGGTAAGCACGGCGACGGTGCCGGTGGTCATGGCGACGTCTACGTTCACGCGCTTCGTCGCTCGGCGGGCGCGGTCCGTCAGGCCGTAGATCTCCGCTCGGCGGGCGGGTTCGGTTTTGCCGACGTACCGATGGAAGACGGTGCCCGGGCGGGAGCCGGGTGTTCACGGGAACCGCAGACTGTACAGGGCAGTTGGGGTTCCAGTTGGGCGACGAGCTCTCCTGCCATGCCGTCGAGGCGGCGCTCCTGCAGGCCGAGTTACTCCTGCTTGGCCTGGAGCGCCTGGGTGGCACGGGCTCGCTTCTCGTCCGCGGCAGCGGCAGCGGCAGCGGTCAGACCGATGGCCAGGCTGTCACGCAGGAAACTCGGGATGAAAGAGGCTCAGTGTCGGTGGTCGGAGCTGGGGTGCTGTTCTCGGGCGGGGTGTGGGCTGTGGTCCGGGAGGTGTTCGCCCGGTCAATGGCTGTTCTGGTGTGTCACGGGGCATGACGGGTTTCCCTTTGGTGCGTGATGGAGCGGCCAGCGGGTCTGTATTGCGGGCGTTCTGACAGGGTTTTATGGGTGTTGCCCGGGTT